>JBKDZY010000214.1:0-12676 GCA_047971765.1 Hyphomicrobiaceae bacterium
CGCCAGCCTCTGCGGCGATGTTCGTTCTCTCCCGGCCACGCAAGCCCCGGCTTCCGTGGCCGGATTGTCTCATGGAAGCCTGGTGCCATAACCCGTTGAGAGCATGAATAACTTGTGGTGAGCGCGCACCGCGCGAAGGCCCTCGATGGAAAATCGTCCGCGCGCAGGATGAGCATATCATGCGTCCAACCGCCGCGCTTTTTGCTTGCCCCTGGCTTCATAAAACGGCCATCCTCGACCTGCCCTAATGGTCGGCAACGTCGAGTACAGTCAGTAGCGTGGGTGTTTTAGTCATGTCGCGTATCGAGCTTGCCGCTACCCTGGAAAATGGTGCGCGGCCTCACAACGGCAATCAGCGCGCGCAGCAGGTGCAACCGCCCGCGCTGCCCGGGCAGCAGCGCAGCCTGCATGACGCGCTTGTGGGCCTTGGGCCAGGACGGCCCTTGCCGCCGCCGCACAAGCCCGGACGCCAGACGCCGGCAGCGCCCGCGACAGCACCTGAAGCACTGGAAGGCACCGAAGCTTCCGCCACCGCCGCGCCAGAGCAGGCCACGCAGGCACCGGCGTCCCCCGAGGCCCCATACCTGGACCTGGAAACGCCGTTTTCCATGGAGATGGATCAGGCCTACAGCGGCATTTTTGAAGACAACGAACCGCCGCCAATCGTGATTGAGCGGGCCAGGACCGAGCAACGGACCGGCGTTCCCGCGGCCCGCGCCGCCGCGCGCCCCACACTGTGGCTGGGCATGTCGGTTGGCTTCTGCTTGTCGCTTGTCGTCGGCGCCGGGCTCTATGTCGTCCTCAACACCGCCTGAAGCGGAGAGGCCCGAAGCCAAGGGCCCGACGCCAAGGGACTTGAAGGCACACAGACACCGCACCTTGAGGCCCGTGGTGCGGCGCATGTCATCAATTGACAGGACGCTTCCCCGCGGCCACCGCAGCCGCGCGCCGGCCTCTTTCGTAAAACGGCAACATGAGTGTGGGAAACAGGAAGGCCTGCAGCAATTCTGTTCTTATTTTGTTCGAATTGCTGTATGCCGGGATCATGCAGGATTTGGACAAGGAATTGGCTGGAGACATCGGATACGCCCTGGCGCGCTCGCCCTTCAAGGTGAAAGGGCAGCAAACCGAGACACGGCGCCTGCCGGCGGATGGCGTCGTCGGACATCTGCGCCAGGCTGGATGGCTGTCCAATCTGAAACCGCCGGTGACGATGCATGACCCGTCCACCCGGACCGGTCCGCCGCCCGAAGAGCCAGCGCAGCATGGCGCGGTGGAGAAGCGCAGCGGTACGGGCCAGGCGCTGGACCGCAAGGACGATCGGCGATGACGGATGCTGCTGCCGAAGCCACGGCGTGTGCCGCATCCGGGCCGACGCTGGTGCTTGTTGTCGGTCCATCGGGCGCGGGCAAGGATACGTTGATCGATGCCGCCCGCGCGGTCTTCGCCGGCGATCCCCGCTTCGTTTTCGCCCGGCGTATCATCACGCGCGTCAGTGACGGTGCGACGGAGGATAACGACACCTTGTCGCCGGAGGCGTTCGATGCGGCGGAGATTGCGGGCAAGTTCCTTTTGTCCTGGCGCGCGCATGGACTCGGCTACGCCATTGCGATGGAGGGCTGGCGCGCGCTTGGCACTGGGCAGGTCCTGGTCGCCAACGTGTCGCGCGCCGTCATTGCCGATGCGGAGCGCAAGACAGGCCAGGTCGTCGTCCTGCACGTCACCGCGCCGTTGCCGGTGCTGGCGCGGCGCATCGCGGCCCGTGGACGGGAGACAGAGGCGGATATTGCAAAGCGGCTCGCCCGCCAGATGCCGCTATCGATTCAATCCGCGGAGGTGCTGGAGATCGTCAACGATGGTGCGCTGGAAGAGGCGGCAGCACGCTTCAACGCGGCGCTGAGGGCGGTGGCCGACCGGCGAGCGGAACACGCCGGATGATCCGGAAACGCTGGTCCCGTGCCGGTTGACCGTAGATGGTAAGCGCATCGAGGCAGACGTCGCCCTCGGGTACCCGTCTGGCGTGGAGGTCGGTGAGGGCCGCGGCAATGTCACTGCGCCGGGCAGGATCGTTGATTGGGCCCGTCAACGTCATGTGGAAGCGGAAGTCGTCGAGCACATGGGGGTAGCCGTAGCGCTCGAGGTGCCCGCGTTGGCGTTCGCTCAAGGGCGATTGGAGTCGCCGCACGCGGTCGGCATCGGACATCGGGGCGCGCAGATGATCGAGTGTCGTGACGGCAGTTCCGGCGAGCGCCTGCAGCGCCGTGCTCGGCGTGGCGGGTACGAGGGAGATGAAGCACCCGATTTCTGCGATTCTGAGGCACGCCAGCGAAACCGGCTCCTGGGTCTCGGCCAGGGCGTCGGCGCTATCGAACAGCATGGCGGTGGTGGCGTTGGCGGCAAGCTCGAATGGCGCCTTCAAGGTCGCATGAAACCCATAGCGCCGTGGCTCCGAGGTGATGTCCGGCCAGTCGGGCCATGTCCCGCGCAGTTCGGCAGGAAAATCCGCATCCATGCCGGTGGCGGCGTCGTAGCCGACCACCGCCGAGCCGAAGCGCCACAAGGGTGTGTCCGGCAATGGCGCGAAATAGATCGCATAGCGCTGCATGTGGGCGGCCTTCTCGGATGATGCCGTGGAGTTGCCTGTGGCGGTCGGCGGCACGCGCGGTTCACAGAACCTGCCGTCCCGCGCACCACAGACCGCGGATGATGGGCGTCTCGCCATGGAAGCGGAACCGCAGCACATCGCTCCTGAGACCCTTCGCGAGCCGGCCGCGATCCGCGAGCCCCAGCGCATCGGCAACCGACCATGTCACCATGCTCATCGCTTTCGGCAGTCTGATCCCATGGCGCGTGGCGAGCCGTTCGACCGCCTCCAGCAGGCTCGAAGGAACATAGTCGGACGAGAGGGCATCGAGGACATCGGCCTCTGCCAGTTCGGATACCGCGACGCCACCCGAGTGCGAGCCGCCGCGAACGACATTCGGTGCCCCGGCAACGGTTGACAGGCCGTGCCGCTTGGCGGCCTTCGCAGCCTCCATCGTGGTCGGGAACTCCGAGATGACGACGCCCGCCGCGAGACCGTCTTCGACATGTTCCGGCGTGGTGTCGTCATGGGAGGCGAGCGGAATGTTGCGGTCCCGGAACATGCCCGCGACGATGGGAGCATTGCGCGGCGCATTGGCCGCCTCTTCCATGCGCCGCGCCCTCAATTCTTCCCATTCCATCTCGGTCTTGCCGTTCTTGCCCATCACGTAGGTCTTCCACTTCTCGAGATCGCGCCACTGGCGTTGTCCCGGCGTGTGGTCCATCAGCGATCCGAGCGTCACCAGCGGATTGTCGATGTGCGGTTCGATGGCCTCCACCACATCGGGGCCGGTCAGCTCGCAGCGCAGGTGCAGGCGGTGATCGATGCGGAACACGCCCTCGTTCATGCCCTCTGAGATAGCGTTGACGAGATGCTCGAAGATTTCGCGCCGGGTCGCGGCAAGTCCGCGCTCGTAGCCCGCACAAACCGCGTCGTAGACGGTCGTCACACCCGCAGCCGCCATCTGCGCGTCGTGCGCAATGGCGGCCGCGAGGCCGTTCGGCCAGATGACGCTCGGGCGAGGAATGAAGTGCTTCTCGAGATTGTCGGTGTGCATCTCGATGAGACCCGGCGCGATGTAGTCGCCTTCGGCATCGACCGCATCGGGGAGCGAGCTGCGGCCCTGGTCGACCGCGCGAATGCCACCGGGGCCGAAAACGATTGAGCCCGGTACGACCTCGTCTTCGAGGATCAGGCGCGCGTTCGTGAGAATGGTTTCCATGCGGGTCACACCGTGGGTTTGAAGGCTGTTACGTCGATCAGGCGGGTTGCGATGCGTGTCCTGACGGCCTTGTCGTGGAAGATCCCGACAACGGCCGAACCGGCGCGGCGCGCTTCGTCGATCAATTGCACGACCACGTCGCGGTTGCTGGCGTCCAGCGAAGCGGTGGGTTCGTCGAGGAGCAGCACCGGTGCCGGATCGACCAGGCTGCGGGCAATGTTGACCCGTTGCTGCTCGCCGCCGGAGAATGTCTGCGGCGCCAGCGGCCACAGGCTTTCCGGCAGGTTCATGCGGGCGAGCATGTCCCTTGCGCGCTGCGTCGCCCTGGTTTCCGGAATGCCGCGCATCAGCAGCGGATCGCGCACGAGGTCGAGCGTCGAGATGCGGGGAATGACGCGCAGGAATTGCGAAACCCAGCCGAGCGTGTGGCGGCGGACGTCGAGGACCTTGCGCGGCGCCGCCGTGGTGAGGTCCACCAGTTCGCCGCCATGGCGCACCGAAAGCCGCCCGCTGCTCGGGCGATAGTTGGCGTAGAGCATCCGCAGCAGTGTCGACTTTCCGGCTCCCGATGGACCCGACAGCACGACCGCCTCGCCGGCATCGACCTGGAGGGAAACGTTTTCGAGAACCGGCAACCGCGTGCCGCCCTGGTTGTGCAGGACAAAGGTCTTGCCCGCGTTGTCGACCACGATCATTGCGGTCATCGGCCAATCTCCTGGAATCCGCCGCATCCGGCGCGTGATGGTTGGGGGACGATTGCGCTGTGCCTCATGCCGCGAGCACCGAGGAGGTCAGCAGTTGCGTATAGGCGTGCTGTGGATCGTCCAGCACCTGGTCGGTCAATCCCTGTTCGACGACCTCCCCGCGCCGCATGACGATGAGACGGTCCGTGAGCAGGCGCGCCACCGCCAGGTCGTGCGTGACGATGACCGCCGCGAGACCCAGGTCGCGCACCAGCGCACGCAGCAGGTCGAGCAGCCGCGCCTGCACCGACACATCGAGCCCGCCCGTCGGCTCGTCCATGTAGACGAGGCGGGGGGAGGACACCAGCACGCGCGCGATCTGCAGTCGCTGCTGCATGCCGCCCGAGAAACGGGTTGGCCGCTCGTCGATGCGGGTCGGGTCGATTTCGACACGCGCCAGCCAGTCCGCGGCCGCCTTGCGGATGTTGCCGTAGTGGCGGTCGCCACGGTCCATCAGCCGTTCGCCGATGTTGCCGCCGGCCGAGACGCTCATCCTGAGGCCGTCTCTCGGGTTCTGGTGGACGATTCCCCAGGCCGTGCGCATCAGGGCGCGCCGGCGCTGATTCTCGAGTGCATAGATGCAGTCATGGCGCACGTCGTGGTCCTGGAAGGCGACGCGCCCCGAGGACGGTTCGTCGAGCCCCGAAAGACAGCGCAGCAGCGTCGATTTGCCGGAGCCGGACTCGCCGACGATGCCAAGCACTTCTCCCGGCCACAGCGCGAAGGATACGTCCCGGCACCCGACAGTCTCGCCGTAGGAGCGGGAGATGCCGAGCGCTTCGAGCAGCGGTGCGGTGTCGAGGGCGGTCGTGTTGGAGGCAGGAGCAGCCGTCATCGTGTCTCCCCTTCGTTGGCAAGGGCGCGGCCCGTATCGGTTGCCAGCATCGGTCCGGCGTGTCCGGCCTTGCGCCGTTCCTCGCAGTAGTGGCTGTCGGAGCACACGAACATGCGCGTGCCCGCATCGTCCGTCACCACTTCGTCCAGGTAGCTGTCGCTGGCATTGCACAGCGCGCAAGGTTCGTCCCATCGCTGCACCTCGAACGGGAAGTCCTCGAAATCGAGGCTCTTCACCGCCGTGTAGGGCGGAATGGCATAGATGCGCTTTTCCCGGCCCGCGCCGAACAGCTGCAGCGCCTTGTTCATGTGCATTTTCGGGTTGTCGAACTTCGGGATCGGGCTCGGGCTCATGACGTAGCGGCCGTTGACCAGCACCGGATAGGAGTAGGTCGTCGCGACATGCCCGAACCGGGCGATGTCCTCGTAGAGCCGCACGTGCATCAGCGAGTAGTCGGCCCAGGCGTGCATGTTGCGTGTCTCGGCCTCCGACGATTCGAGTTTGCGCAGCGGCTCGGGCTGCGGCACCTGGTAGACCAGGAGCTGGCCGGCCTTGAGCGGCGCTTCCGGGATGCGGTGCCGTGTCTGGATGATGCTCGCCTCGCCGGTGGCTTCCGTGGTCGCTACGCCCGCAACCCGCCCGAAGAAGCGCCGGATCGAAACCGCGTTGGTGGTGTCGTCGGCGCCCTGGTCGATGACCTTCAAGGTATCGTCCGGCCCGATGACAGAAGCGGTCACCTGTATGCCGCCGGTTCCCCAGCCGCGGGCCAGTGGCATCTCGCGCGAGCCGAACGGCACCTGGTATCCGGGAATGGCGACGGCCTTCAGCAGTGCGCGCCGGATCATGCGCTTGGTCTGCTCGTCCAGATAGGCGAAATTGTAGCCGTCTTCGCGCGGCGCTTTGACATGCTTCTGCATGGCTTTGTCTCCCGGACTATTCGGCCGCGTTCGCGGTGGATTGGGCTTCGGCAGTCTGCGCTGCAATACGTTGATCGAGTTCGCGCCGCAGCCTGCGCAGAAGCTCAAGCTCACCCTGGAAATCGACGTAGTGCGGCAGCTTCAGGTGTTCCACGAAACCGGCCGCCTCGACGTTGTCGGAATGGTAGAGGACGAACTCCTGGCTCTGTGCCGGATAGGTGGCCGCCTCACCGAGCTCCGCGCCCTTGAGCGCACGGTCCACGATCGCCATCGACATGGCCTTGCGCTCGGCGTGACCAAAGCTGAGGCCGTATCCGCGCGTGAACTGGGGCGGGGCGTCCTTGGAGCCGGTGAACTGGTTCACCATCTGGCATTCCGTCACCGTGAGGTCGCCGATGTCGACGGCAAAACCCAGTTCCTCGGGCACGACCTCGACCGACACCTCGCCGAGACGGATCTCGCCCGCAAAGGGATGGTTGCCACCGAACCCGCGTTGCACGGAGTAGGCCAGCCCCAGCAGGAAACCTTCGTCGCCCCGCGCCAGCGCCTGCAGGCGAATATCTCGGTCGGCGGGGAATTCGACGGGATCGCGCGTCAGGTCGAACGGCCTGGGGTCGCCCTCCGGTGCCTCCTCTGGTTCCATGAAACCGTCTTGGCCGATCAGATCGGGCACCCGCGGCATGGTCTCGGCGAGTTTCTCCGGCGCCGGATCGAGAGGCGAAACCTCGCTGGCGTTGTCGGCCAGCGAGAAATCGAACAGGCGGTGGGTGTAGTCGTAGGTGGGGCCCAGCACCTGTCCGCCCGGAATGTCCTTGTAGGTGGCGGAGACGCGGCGGCGGATCGCCATGCGCGACGTATCGATGGGAAAGGAGGAGGCAAGCCGCGGCAGTGTCGTCCGGTAGGCGCGCACCAGGAACGCCGCTTCGATGGCATCGCCCTGCGTCTGCTTCAGCGCCAACGCGGCAAGATCGGTATCGGCAAGCGAGCCCTCGTTCATGACGCGCGCCACGGCCAGCGACATCTGCTCGCGGATCTGCGCTGTCGTCAGCTCCGGAACGTCCCGGTCGCCGCGGCGCGTCTCCGCGATCAGGTCGTGCGTGGCGAGGATGGCGGCCTCGCCTCCCTTGACGGCAACGTACATCAGAGGCCTCCCGTCGAAATTGCGATGGCCGTCGAGCGCGGCAATCCGATAAGCGCATCGCCCGAGACGAGCAGGATATCGACCCCGATCGGATAGCGCGCGTTGTTGGCGGCCACCTCGTCCCAGAAACCCTCGCGCAGACCTTGCGGCGCGATCGTGCGCGTGCCGTCGATGCCGGGGCCCGACAATCGCACCGGCATGCCGCCGCTGAGCGAGACGACCTGGACGATGAGCGTTGCGGACTTGTCGGGATAGCGCTCTTCGCCGGGGTCGAACGCGGCAATGGGTGGTGCGGCGCCGGCTCCATCGAGGACGGCGAACTTCGCCGCTTCCGCTGTTTCGGAAAATGGCGCGCCCGTGTGGAACCGTACCCACGCCTGGCAGGTCTCCGGCAGGTCCGGCGCGAGCCAGACCGGCGTTTCGAAATCGGCAAGCGTCAGCATCAGGCGCGCGGTGGTGGGCGCAAACCCCTTGGGCTCGATCAGGCGCTCGTGCAGCGAATGGACGGTGCCGGGTTCGGAGAACGCGGCAAGCACGGCGCGGAACACCACCTGCGTCGAAAGGATGG
The DNA here is from genome assembly GCA_047971765.1 of Hyphomicrobiaceae bacterium. Lineage (GTDB taxonomy): Bacteria > Pseudomonadota > Alphaproteobacteria > Rhizobiales > Hyphomicrobiaceae. The sequence goes on from JBKDZY010000214.1 coordinate 8,011, forward strand.
GATCGGAGAACGCAGCGCCGATCCCGGAATGCGGCGTGGACATCTGCTCGGGTGTCGGCATCAATCCTGTCCCCTCACCATCGTGAAGAACTCGACCTTCGTGCGCGCGGCCTTGCGTGAGGCAAGCTCACGGGCCGCCTGTTGGCGCTGCGCGAGCGGGGTGATTTCCGCTTCGAGAAGATGGCGGCCGGTGGCCGGCTGCTGCAGCAGCGCGTCGAGCACCGCAGACAACAGTGCCTTGCGCCTGTCGGTGCCGAGCGCATAGGCGAAGCCCAACGTCCCGGGCGCTGCATCCAGCCGGACGACGCAGCGCGTCATGGTCGCTTCGCCGGCGTTGAAGCGCCGTCCGCTGCCACCCGCGCGCGCCTCGACCATTACGGTTCCCGTTTCCGCAGGCTTCAGGACCACATGACCGGGCACGCTGCCGGCACGGTCGAGAATGGCCTCCAGTTCGGAGCGCGACGCGCGTGCAAGCACGGCCATCCAGCGCTGGCGCTCTGTCGTCTCGGACGTCTTTTCTGACATGCGTTGGTCTCCAGTCGCCGCATTCATATGTCTAGACTTTATAGGCGGCATTGAGGTATTGTCTAGACATTATCGGTGACACTGGTGCGACAGCACGAGAGGTCGGGAGAAATGGTGAGGTCAATGGCGCGGCAGACAGGGGCGGCAACGGACGAGGCAGGGATCGACGCAGGCGAGGGCCCGCGCTGGGCCCGTATTGCCGATGCCCTGGCGGCGTCGATCGAGCAGGGTCAGTTCGAGGATGGCGCGACTTTGCCCTCCGCCGCCCAGATTGCCGAGCGCTATGGCGTGCATCGCCACACCGCGCGCCAGGCCTTCCGGCATCTGCAGGAACTGGGCCTGGTCACTGTCTCTCGGGGACGCGGCACCGTGGTAACCGGCCAGCGCATCCCTTACCGCATCGGCAGGCGGGTCAGTTTCCGCACCAACTTCGGGGCCGCTGGTGTACGGGCCGCCGGCCGGGTGCTCGAATGCCAGGTGGTGCCGGCCGACGCCGAGATTGCATCGTTGCTGGGCATCGAGTTGGGTGACGAGATGTGGGCGATCCGGATGGTGAGCGAGGCCGCCGGTGCGCCGGTCTCGGCCAGTGTGCATTATCTGGGTGTCGCGCGCTTCCCGGCCTTCGACCGGCGCATCAGGAAGGCGCGGGCCTCGACCACCGCCGCGTTCGCGAGCTACGGCATCAGCGACTATCTGCGCCTGTCCACCCGCCTGACGGCCCGGCCGGCAAGCGTCGAGGAGGCGCGGATTTTGGAGCTCGAACGCGGCGAGCCGGTCATGCAATCGTTTGCCGTGGACGGCCTCGACGATGGCACACCGCTGCAGGTGATCCGGTCGGCCTTCGCCGCCGACCGGGTCGAGTTTGTCGTCACCACCGAAAGCGTGAGCTGACGCCGGTTCGGCGGACGCCTCGGTGACCGGCCATCAGCCCTTCGGCGCGGTCGCCATGACCGACGCGCGCTGCCCCATGGTCTTCATGAAGGCGGAGGTCTTGGGGTGGTCCTTGCGCCAGTCGACGTGGCCGTAGCGGAAATCGAACCAGCCGAGCGCGCAGACAACCGCAATCTGGCCGATGGTCAGCGGGCCACCCAGTTGACCGGCATAGGTCGTCTCGAAGGCGTCGATCGCGCCCTGGATCTTCGCCATCTGGCCATCGAGCCAGCCCTCCCAGCGTTTGTCCTCAGGGCGCAGCGAACTCTCGTAGCGCAGCAGGATGCCGGCATCGAGCAGGCCATCGGCGAGCGCCTCCAGCGTCATGCTGGCGAAACGGCCCTTGTCGTCCTTCGGGGTCAGCGGCGGCTCGGCCTTCAGGCTGTCGAGGTAGGCGCAGATCACCGGGCTGTCGAACAGCGCCGTGCCATCGTCGGCAATCAGGCAGGGCACCTTGCCGAGCGGGTTCTTCGTCGGCAGCTCGCCCTCGCGCGCAATGGGGGAAACCGAGGTCGAGACGCGCTCGATCTTGGGTTCGAGACCCTTTTCCATGGCCGTGATCATGACCTTGCGGACGTAGGGCGAGGTCGGCGAGTAGAAGAGTTTCATGTTGGCACTCCGGCTTCAATTCAAGGCGCCAATCTGCGTTGTCTTGGCGGTGCTGGCAATAGCCGTGTTCCACCCGCCCGCTTGTGCGCCACGTCTCCGGCCATGGATTGGCTTCGCCCTGGAATTGCGCGTAGACTGTCGCCTTGCGAGGCGGCAGATGATCGAAGGTTCGCCGGATTTCGCGGTTTGCTCACAATTGGGAGACATCGGCCAGTGGCATCATATGACCCCAAGATCATGCTCGATCCCACGGGCGAGCATGCGCCAGCGGTGCGAAAACAGGCCGAAAGGCCAAGGTCGCTCGACGGTGTGACCATCGGGATGCTCGATATTGGCAAGGCCCGCGGTGACGTGTTTCTTAACCGGCTGGCCAGTCGCATGACCGAGCGCGGCATCACCGTGAAGCGGTACGCCAAGCCGACGCCGAGCCGTCTGGTGGCCCAGGACACCAGGCAGAAGATGTTGGCCGAGGTGCAGGCGGCCATCATCGGCCTGGCTGATTGAGGCTCATGCACAACGTGCAGTTTGCACGACGGATCAAATCTTGACTTGAATGGCGTGCCCGCCCTGATCGTTGCCACGACGGCATTCACGCAGGCTGCGGACGTGCAATCGAAGGCGCTCGGCTATCAGCCGAATATGATCTGGGTTCCTCATCCGATCCAGGACCGCACCGACGCCGAGTTGGAGGCGCTGGCGGATGAGAATTGCGATCGGATCATCGAGGCCATGACCAGCCAGGGTTGAACCCCGGCTGGCCCGTCGGATCACGATAGCGTTTCCGGTCTGGCTGGAAACGCTCAGGCGGCGACCGCGGCTAAGGCAGCAGGCGCCGCCCTCGCGGTGGACCTGGCCGAAGGCTGATACGGTGCATGAGCGCATCAATCGTGCCCAGCCCATTCCGCAAAATGCGGAATGCGGCTCAGGCCGCGACCGCGGCCCGGGCCGTTGGCCTGCCCTCGCGGAGGACTCGGCCGCAGGCCGAAACGGTCCGTGAGCGCATCAGTTATGCTGCTTTTCATACTCCGCGATGGCGCGGCGAACAATTTCGTCGGCATCCATGGGCCGCGACGAGTTTGCCTGCCAGGGCCGGGACGGCGCGCTGGAAAGCTTGCGGGCAATGGATTTGGTATCGACGCGCAACGCGGCCGGCGTGGCTGGTGGCGGAGATACGCTGGCGGCAGTCGGCGTGCCATCCGGATCGACGCTGCCATAGTTGTGGCTCCACGGCTCGCGCGGATCGTCAGGCAAGGCCCTCCGGTTGCTCGGCGCGAGCTGCGCGGGCAGGCCGTCGGCTTCCATGTCGATGTTCGATGCAAGCGCCTGGCGCGGAACCGGACCAGCAACACGGGAGGGTGCGTTTTGTTGGGTGGCACATCCGGCGGTGAGGCTGGCGAGCCCGACAAGGCCGATACACGAGGCACGGATGGCAAGGGGACGTGCTCCGCCGGCATCCCGGCAGAAGAGAGACTTGAACAACATACGAGATACGCCTTTCACACGGCACACAACACAACTGGGTACACGAACCGGGTGACGCGAAACACAAACCCGTTGCCGCCAATATGGACATCCCATGGTTAAGGACGGGCTAACAGGTGTGTTGAAAGTTGGCTCTCGGGCGCGGGGCATACCGCAGGCGGAAGGTGCGCGCCGGCGCGTGTGAAGGTATCACCCGATCCGCTGGCGCGCGCCGTCCATGATGCGGTCGAATTCCTCGTCGAGCGCGGCGTTGACGCCCCGGCAGCCGTCCGCCACCAGTTCGGCGAACTCGAGATAGTCCCGCCGGCGCGAAAGCGTCCATTCGCTGGGGGGATTGCTGACTGTATCGGACACGTTGGAGGTCTTGTCCGACAGCTTGATCATCTTTGCTGTCGGTGACAGGTGCGCGGCATGGTCGATTTCGTGGCGTTTGCGCGCCTGCCAGGTGAGCCCCACCGGATCGGTCAACTCGTCCACCAGTTCCGCGATGGTGTCACCGAAGAGGCACGCCAGCTCGCTTTTGGTGGTCTGCGTGTCCTCGATGGTATCGTGCAGAAGGGCCGCCGCCAGCACGGTCGCATCCTCGATGCCCGCCACCCGGTTGAGCCGCTCCGCCACTTCCAGCGGATGGTTGATGTAGGGCGTGTTGCGTACGCCCTTGCGTCTCTGGTCGCGATGCTTGTCGGCGGCGAAGTGCGCCGCCTGGAGGATGAGCCCGATGTCGGATGCGGCCAATGCCATGATGCTCCTTCAGCCCTGTTGGGGGTGCGCTGCAAGTTTGCCGAGATCGGGCAGCGGTCGCGCCGTCGATGGATCGCTCGCGAACGCCTGCTCCAGCGCCAGCGCGATTTCGAGCACGCGGAGGTCGGCACCGCGTGGCCCCACGATCTGGATGCCGAACGCCAGTCCCTTGTCGTCCCGGCCGCACGGGATGGAACACGAGCAGCACATCGCCATGGTCGGCGCGTAGGCAAGGGCCAGCCAGCGCATGTAGGTCGGCATGGTCTCGCCGTCGATCTCCTCGACGAACAACTGTTCGTGCGGGAACGGCGACACCGACGCCGTCGGCGCGATCATCACGTCGAAATCGTCGAAGAATGCGTTGACACGCTTCATCAGT
>JBKDZY010000215.1:0-8129 GCA_047971765.1 Hyphomicrobiaceae bacterium
GGATTGCCCTGACGCGACGGGTGGTGAAGCTGCCGCCGTCGCGCATGCGCTCGACCTCGTAGATCAACGGCACCTTGGGGTCGCCGCCCAGAAGGAAATACGCATGGGCCGAATGGGCGACACGATCCTGGGGCACGGTGCGCACGGCGGCCACCAGGGCCTGCCCGAAAACCTGCCCGCCATAGACCCGTTGCCACCCGATCGTGGGGCTGGTGCCGCGGAACAGGTTTTCTTCCAGGCGCTCGAGGTCGAGAAGGTCGACGAGTTTCCGCAGCGCACCGGTATCGGTTAAAGGGACCATGTGTGGCTGTTCCTGCTTCCAGCTTGGGCTTGGCGGTGAAATGATCTAACGATCCTCTCCAGTAGACCAAGCCGACGATGTTGCGGTGCAACAAAATGCCTGATCATCCAACTTGTCAAGCCGGTCGAAGGACGATCTGGCACGTCGGCCAGCTTGCTGCTGGTGTGGTAGCCATCGTCTGCCGGGGCATGATGGCGACTTGTGCAGTGGGCTGTCCTGCGGGCATTTCCGGGAGCGGTTGAGGGACATCAAGGCATGTCTGGCGATGAGTCAAAATGCGATGTGGCGATCGTTGGCGGCAGCTACGCCGGCCTGGCGCTGGCGTTGGCGCTCGATAGCTGTCTCGACGGTACGGTTTCGATCTCGATCATCGAACGAAGCGCGCCGGACGTTCACACCCCGGCGCGGCCGGATCCGCGCGCGTTCGCGGTGACGGCCGGGTCGCGCCATCTGTTCGAGGCGATCGGTGTCTGGCCGGCCATAGCCGCCGAGGCCGAACCCGTGGTCGGAATCGAGATCACGGATTCGGGCTTGTCCGATGCCGTTCGACCGGTGCTGCTCAGCTATGACAACATTGTCGATGGGAGTGCGCAAACGCACATTGTCGATGGTGGCGTGTTGCGGGATGCCCTGCTCAAGGCCGTGTGGGACCGGCCAGCGGTTCGCTGGATCGCGCCGGCGGACCTTGTCTCGTTCGAAGGGGGCAGTGAAAGCGTCCAGCTCGGCCTTGGCGGGGCGGGGGCGATCAGGGCGAGGGTCGCGGTTGCGGCGGACGGCGGGCGATCGCGACTGAGAGATCTGGCTGGCATCGGGGTGACGCCGCAAGCCTACGGGCAGGTCGGGATCGTCGCGACCGTCGGCATCGAGAAGCGGCACAACGGTCGTGCCGTGCAGCATTTTCTGCCGGGCGGACCGTTCGCGCTATTGCCGCTCACCGGAAACCGGTTCTGTGTGACCTGGAGCGAAGGCGAGGACAGGGCCAAGGAGATCCTGGCCATGCCCGACGACCTGTTCCTGGAGGAACTGCAGCAGCGTGCGGGCTGGCGGTTTGGCGAACTGTCGCTCGAGGGCGAACGAAAATCCTGGCCGATCCAGGGGCGTCTGGCCCGGGACCTCGTCCGGGGACGCGTGGCGTTGATCGGTGATGCGGCGCGAAGTGTTCACCCGATTGCGGGGCAGGGGCTCAATCTCGGTTTGCGCGATGTGGCGGCTCTTTCCGAGGCCATGGTCGAGGCGGTGAGGCTTGGGCTCGATTTCGGGGATGCGACCGCCCTGGCTCGCTATCAGCGGTGGCGCAGGTTCGACAATGTGCAGTCGTCGCTGGCGTTCGGCATCCTGAACAGCTTGTTCTCGAACGACTGGGCGTTGCTGCGCAGTGTCCGCAGTGCGGGGCTCGGCGTGGTCGAGCGGCTTGCCGGGCTCAAATCCGTGCTGGTGGCGGAAGCCGCCGGGCAGCAGGGTGATGTGCCGTTGTTGTTGAAGGGCGAACTGCCGTAGGCCAATTCCGGTAGAGCCGGAATTGGCTTGTTTTCGCTCACGGACCGCATCGGCCTAAAGGCCTGGTCCTGCGCGGGCGCGGCGCATAAGCGCCAGGACTTCTATTGCGATCGTTTGTCGTGGGGGCCGTCTCGGAGGAAGCCCAAGGGCTTTTCTTCCGAGACGGATCAAAGTGGCGCGATGGGCTGAGGCCAAGTGGCCCAATCCATGCGCCTGGCGTCTGGTTGTCGATTACCAGGTCCGCTTCGGGCCGTTGTCGATGTGGAACAGCCCGCCGCCATAGTGCTTGTAGCCGCCGCCCAGCGACCGCAGATAAGACGCGGTTGCGCCGATATTGCCGCGCACCCGGAAGTCAACGGCATCGCCGGTCAGATGTTTGGAATGCGGCGCGCCACCGACGCTGCGATTATGACCGCGGCTGCGGCAGGTGGAGTTGACCGTGACCGAGCCGTAGCGTGCGGCGACTGTCGCGATGACGCTCCGCAGGCTGCTGTCGAGACAGCTTGCGCTTGCGTGCCATGTCACGCCCCCGCCGCCTGACAGGCTTTTCGATGCCCGTCTCTCTTTTTTCGTCTCGCTGGCGTCGCCAAGGCTGGCGACCCGGTTGCTGCTGGTCTTGCGGGTCACACGCGGACGCTTGACGCGGCGCGGTGCATCGTCGTCGTCGAAATCTTCATCACCGACAGGTCCGCCGAGGCGGCTTGCCTTCGGGGCGTATTTGCGCTTGGCGCGGTATTCGCCTCTTTCGCGCGCCTGTTCCTCGAAAAAGCTGGCCGTGGTCGGCTTTGACGTGTGGAACGTTTCGCGCTCCCAGTATTCGGGCATGTCTGCCTTGGCAGTTGAGGTGAAGCCGAGGCCGAGTGTTACAGCCAGTGCTGCGGCCGAGGCAAGACTTGCTAGCTCCGAAACCCGGAGGCTCGATCGGAAGTCCATTTGGTTCTCCCCGTTAGACGCCGCGCAGTAGTGGAAGGACGGGACTTGATAGAAGGGCTGCGCGACAGACCCCCGCCAAGAGGGGGCTCGTATTGGGGAAATGAACAAATTTGCAGCAATGACAGTAATTATGGTTTACGGGCTGGGTTAACCGATTTTCGCCCTAAATAGGCGCGCGAAAGCCCTGGCTGAGGGCGTTGATTGATCAGCAACAGGGATTGTTTACGTTTCATCAATTCCGTATGCCGATTGAAGGCATGGATGCGACAACTGTATGTGCCAGAAAAGCAACACGCCCGGGCCAGTCATGGCTCGGGCGCGGTGCGACAGTTTGCAGCGCTTTTGGGCAGCGTTGTGTGCGCTGCAGCAGATCAGTGGACGCTTGCGATTTCCAGCTCGCCTTCCATGGCATGGCCAACGGCTGCCTGATGGCTGTCGGTCAAGGCGATCGGGGTGCCATCGGCTGCGTGCAGCGCGTAAAGATCAATCCCGCGTGGCAAGCCCTTGACGGCGGGAAACATGCGCCGCGCTTCGGCGCTGGACATGGTCTTGATATAGGCGACCTGCCCATCGCCCAATCGGGCAAGCTCCAATTCAGTGATCAGAGGATCGCTCGGTGGCCGTTGCCGTCTCGTTGACGACCTGCGCCGAGGCTTGGTCAAGCGGCCCTTGGTGGGGGCTCTTGTGGTGGCCGATTTCGTCGTCTTGCTCATGACGCCACTCCTCTTGCCTGGAAATCCAAGCAGTTGGCATAAGATGCCGTGTCACCTTGACAGGCGACAAAGGATCTCCACCTGCCGTTATGATCGGATGATTCGTTTAATATCGCTATGACAGAAACGGCTCAGTCGCGCGTTTTCTGTTTCCCGATACTAATTTTTCGTACCAATCGCTCTGGTTCATGGCGCACGAGATCAATCGTCAGCAGCCCATGGTCCAGATCTGCGGCGGCGACCTCTATGCCGTCTGCCAGCACGAACGTGCGCTGGAACTGGCGCGCCGCAATGCCGCGATGAAGGTACTCCCGGGATTTGTCATCTTCTTGGCGACCCCGGACAACCAACTGTTTATCCTCGACCAGAACCTCCAGTTGATCCTTGCGGAAACCGGCGACGGCCAGGGTGATGCGAAGCGACTCCGAGCAATCGTCAACGCGTTGAATGCGTTCAATATTATACGGTGGGTAGCCTTCACTTCCACCCTTGTTCGCCCGCTCGATCAGGCGCTCGATCTCCTCGAAGCCGAGCAGGAGCGGGCTTGACATCAGCGTCATGCGGCCCATGGCATGCAAAGTCCTTGTGTAAGCAACCTTGTTGCTACCTTGTCCGTTGACATGCCGTGGCACATCGACGGCCGGCCCGCTTTCGGCACCGGGGCAGACACTCTACATATGGGCTCTGTGCGCAGAATTTCAATCGGTCCGGCGTCAAATCAGCAACTGTTGCCGAGAAACCGGTCCGATTGAAACCGGACGTGCGAAATTCAGGTGCGCGGCTTCATCTTCTGGGCCGTGTCGGCCATGAGTTTGCCCAGTTCCTGGGCCTGCTCGGTATAGTTGCGCATCTGACGTTCAGCAAAGCGCTGCTGGATTTCCATCGCTTCTTTCAGGTCGCGGGCCCGGGCCAGGTCGCTGGCGAAGGAGAAACTGGCATCCAGATTGTCCTGCGCATACCGCATGGCCTTGCCTTGCACCTGCATTGCATTTTCAGTCATGGTGCCCTGGGACTGGACCAGCATCTCCTGGGCCTTGCGGGCCATATCCATGAACTGGGAATAGGCCTGCTGCGCCTGCTTCACGTTCTGCTCAGCCAGCTCTCGCATCGGGCCAGGAATTTCAAACGGAATCTTGTCGGACATGTTTCGTCTCCCTGCTCGCTATCCTGGCTGGCTGGAATTCAAGTGAGCCACGATTTGGCGGCACTTTTAGCAGCCTTCCCGTTCTGCCACAGTAGCCCATGAAGGACAAAAGAAAATCGGTGATCATGACACATCATCATTCAAATGCTGATGGCATAAACAGCCGGGCGCCATGCGCAATGGAGAGGATGGCGACCGTGTCGCGCCGTGGGCTTGATCAAATCCGAAATGCTATAAGGCTGGGGCTGTCCGTCTTGCGCAGGACATGGCTGATGATGATTGACGTCGGGTCTCAAGTGACGTGTTGGCCTCGGGTGAGGTCATGAACACGTTCAGCCTGCTTATCGACATCGAGCGGCGTCTGCTGATCGAGGCCGACGCCCATGGATGCGAGGTGTTCGGGGCCGGAACTGCGGACGCGTATGCAGGTGGTGCGGCGACGCTCGACCTGGCGTTCGACGCCGCCATGCCGGCTGTCAGGCGCCTGACGGATCTGGTCGCGGCTGGCGCTTCCAGTTTTCCTTGGCGCGGCGCACTGACGTTCTGGGGGGCGGGTGCGACCTTGCCTTGCGATGCCGTTGTGTCCCGCCGCGATGATGGGCTGTTGGTTGTGGTTGCGAGGCCGTCGCGTCTGGCTGCGGAAGACTGCGCGCGCGAGACGGCCGGGCCACTGGCGTGTCTGTTGGCCGATGCCGGGGCGGCCAGGGCCGTCGATCTCAGGCGGCTTGCACATGAATTGCGGACGCCGCTTGCCGCAATCGTGTCCCTGTCGGATGCGGTGCTCGGTGGCTATCTCGGCCCCATCGGCGATGAGCGTCAGCGGGACTATCTCAATGCCATTCGCGATACCGGGCGGCACATGCTGTGTGTGGTCGATGAGACGCTTGCGCAGGTGCGCCGCGCGTCGGACGGTGTGGAATTTTCGTCCGATGCTCCGGTCGAGACGCTGTTTGTCGGCCATGTGGTCCCGGCGGTTGATGGGGTCGTCCGGAGCATGACGGCGCTGGCCGACCAGTCCGGCGCGCGCATCGGGGTGGAGGTCAAGGCCGGGCGGGAGGTGCCGCTGGTTGCCGTCGGTCCGACCCAGCTCAGGCAGATGCTGCTCAATCTGATCGGGAATGCGGTCGTCCACGGTGGTCCGGGTGTGTCGGTGACGGTTTCCATCGACGTGCCGGATGCGCAAACAGTGCGCATCGCGGTTGCCGATGACGGCGGGGGTATCGCGCCGGAAATCCTGGCCGCACTCGAGGCTGGCGAACCGCCCGAGGCGGCGGTCGGCGCGCCGGAGGTCAAGACGCGCGGAACTGGCATCGGCCTCGGCGTCACGCGGTCTCTGGTCGAGGCTACGGGGGGGACGCTGCACCTTTCTTCCAACGGCAGCGGAACCGTGGCGCGCCTGACGCTGCCGGTGGCCGACGGCGATTGCACGCTGCCGGGTGCCTGAGCTGCACTCGCGGCCTGAGCGTTTCGACCTGAACCTGAAACCCTATATAGGGGGGCTGGGCACACCCCTCACCACGCGGGCGGCGACCATTGGGTGTTTTCATCGAGCGGGTAGGATGGGCGCGGCAGGTGGGAGAATTGCAGGCGCTCGATGACAGGTGAGGTCAGGCCCTGGGTATCGACCTCATAGACCTGCTCCGGTGGGAACCATGGCAGGAAACCCGAGCGGAAATGGCCGCGTGACTTGACGGCGACGGTGTGCGCCTGGCCGATATCGAGGCCGAAGATCTCGAAGAACATGGGATCGGCGGTCTGGGAGCGGTCCGAGATGACGATAGCGGTGACGCCGCCGATCCTGAGTGCGGCGGACGGTCCGAGTTTCAAGGTGCGGCCCTGGGCGTAGCCAAGCCTGCCGACGAACGTGCCGTGATGGAGGCCGACGACTTCCGCCTCGGCTTCGAAGGGCTGGTCGCAGGGCAGGCGGGGATGGCGGTTGAACTCGGCGCGAATGCGGCTGCCAAGTCCGGCCTTGTGGGCATCGGCTGCGAGGCCTGGATCAAAGAACGATCCGATCAGCACATCCTCGGCGCCGGACCAGACGAGGGCTGACAACAGTTCGGTGGTTCTGCCGGTGCCGCCGCCGCCGGGATTGTCGCCCGAATCGGAAAAGATGACGGGTGGGCGGTTGCGTTCGCGCGCCAAGGCCACGGCATCCGGTAAGGGAGTCAGCGTCTTGCGGAAGCGTTCGCGGTTGTCCCAGCCGTAGGTGGCCAGCTCCTTCGCCAGCATCCGGGCGCGGGCAAGGTCGCGGCGGGCGGTGACGACCACTGCGATGCCGTTCTTGCTGCTGTCGGAAAAGACAAAGCCGCCGAATAACGAGACATTGAGGATGTCGCCAGCCAGCTCCGCGCGGCGACGTGTGCCAAGGTCAATCATCTCGCCATAGGGCCCGCTGGCGGTGAGCAGATTGACGGAGGCGGGCGTGAGCGGAAGGCGAATGAAGGCGGTCTGGGGATCGGCCTGCCCCGCCAGCATCAGGCGCAGGGCGAGGGCCGCCTCTTCGCCGCGCTCGATGTAGTCCACATGGGGGTTGGTGCGGTAGCCGACAATCAGGTCCGTTTTCTCGAGCATCCGTTCGGAGATGTTGCCGTGAAGGTCAAGCGTCATGATGATGCGCGTGGACGGTCCCGCAATTTCGCGGGCCAGGGCTGCCATTTCACCGTCGGGATCATCACGGTCGGTGGCGATCATGGCGCCGTGATTGGCGATGTAGACGGCGTCAAGGTGGCCAGCCGCCGTCAATCCGCGCCGAATCTTCTCAAGGTACTCGTCCATGAGGGCGCCGTCGATGCAACCGTTCGGATGGCAGGCGGCCAGCAGCACCGGTATCGGGTGCCAGGGGCCGGTCGCGTCCATGGTCTTCACGAAGGCGGCGGCTTCGCCGAGGATAAACGGATTGTCGGCGCGGGCGGCGTCCAGGATCGCCTCGCCCTCGAGTTGATAGAAGCTCTTGAAGTCTTCCTCGTGGGCAACCGGGGCGAACCGATTGCTTTCCAGCCAGACGCCGATGATGGCGACGCGGGGTGCGTGCATAATGGAACTTCCCTGTTCATGTTTCAGGTGAACCTAGACCAATTCCGGTTTGGCCGGAATTGGTCTTGCCGCTCTTCAGGGGGTGCCCGTGAACCGGGTTTCGCCACATGGCGTCAAGTGAAAGCGGGCGGCTGCCTGCCGGCCGGGGTCAGGGCAGTGTGTCGGTGCGATAGAGCGTGACGCGCAGGCCGCCATGGGCAACCGGCTGGGATGGCGGCAGGAACGGCAACCTGGTCGCCTTGGCCAGGGCGCTGTCGGACGTGATCAGGCCCACGCGCCAACCGCCGAAGCGGGTCATCAGGGTTTCTCCCAGCACCTTGTAGACGCCCGACAGCCGCCCCTTGTCGCCGATGCGGTCGCCGTAGGGTGGGTTGACGATGACGAGGCCTGGAGGCCCTTCAGGCGGGGTGCACTCGGCGGCAAGGCGCTGGCTGAACCCGGTTATGGCCGCAACGCCGGCACGCTCCGCATTGGCCTGACTCATGGCGATCGCGCCGGCATCGCG
>JBKDZY010000216.1:0-3696 GCA_047971765.1 Hyphomicrobiaceae bacterium
GGCCCGCGCTGGAGGCGGCATAAGGTATGTCGGAAGGTTTGGGTGAGCCCGCGGCGTCATTCCAAGTCCTACGGACTTGACCACCACAAGTCGGCTGAAAGGGGTGGCAAGCGGCACTACCATTGATGCGAAAAGCCGATCCGCTGCCGTGGGGAAACAGTGTGGCACGGCCAGATCGGCGTGAGCGAGCAGAAGTCCTGATCGCTCAAGGCAGGGACCGCCCCTCGGGGTGGTCCCTGCTGCTTTTGGGAAGACGAGCACCGGAACACCTCATGGTGTTTCCGACGTGGGCGGAAACGCGCCGCCGGCCTTGGACCGTCAGCCAATGATGACCTTGCCGGGATTGAAGATGCCCTTCGGGTCGAGCGAATGCTTGATGCGCCGCATCAGGTCGATTTCCACCGGCGACTTGTAGCGCATGTTCTCTTCGAGCCGATAGGTGCCGATGCCGTGCTCCGCACTGATCGAGCCGCCCAGTTCCACCACGATGTCATGCACGATCTTGTTGACGTTGCCTTTCTCGGCCATGAACTGGTCGAAGGTCCAATCGACCGGGCGAACCGGATTGTAATGCAGGTTGCCATCCCCGACGTGCCCGAAGCAGCAGAACCGCCCCGAGGGATAGGCCGCCGCCATCGCCGCATCCGCGCGGCGGATGAATTCCGTGATGCGCGACAACGGCACTGAAACATCGTGCGAAATGGTGCCGCCTGCCGATTGCACGCCGAATGGCATGTCCTCGCGCATTCTCCAGAGTTTCTTGGCCTGCTCGCCCGAGGATGCCAGCACCGCATCGGCCGCAAAGTCCTGTTCGAGGGCTTCGCCCAGCACATCGGCCAGCGGCCCCGCGAGTGAGCCCGGATCACCCTGGCCGGTGACTTCCGTCAGCACGTACCACGGATGCACTTCGGGCAACGGATCGGTATGACCCGGCACTCCGGTCAGGAGGAAATCGACGGTGGAACGGCTGATCAGCTCGAAGGACGACACGTTTTCCCCGAGCCTGGCGCGCATCAACCCGAGCAGGTCCACGGCAGCATCGGGGCTTTTCACACCGATCCAGGCGGACTGGGATTCCGTCGGTTTCGGGAAGAGCTTCAGCACGGCCGCCGTGATGATGCCAAGCGTGCCCTCGCCACCGATGAAAAGCTGCTTGAGGTCATAACCGGTGTTGTCCTTGCGCAGCCCGCGCAGGCCGTTCCAGACCTGCCCGTCGGCCAGTACGACTTCGAGGCCGAGCACCAGATTGCGCGTGCTGCCGTAGCGCAGGACCTGGATGCCGCCGGCGTTGGTCGAAATGTTGCCGCCAATCTGGCAGGTGCCCTCGGCGCCGAGGCTCAGCGGAAAAAGCCGGTCGTTGTCGGCCGCCGTGCGCTGCAGTTCCTGCAGGATGACGCCCGCCTCGACCGTGATGGTGTCATTCTTGAGGTCGATTTCGCGGATCGCCTTCATGCGCTGCGTTGTGACGATCACCTCGTTCATGCCCATGCCGGGCTGGCTTGCGTAGGTCAGTCCGGTATTGCCGCCCTGGGGTACGATTGCCGTGTTGGTCTCCGCACAGATCTTTACGACGGCGGCCATCTCCTCGGTCGTGCGCGGCCGCAACACGATCGGCACCTTGCCCTGGTAGTTGCCGCGCCAGCTCTTGGCGTAGCCCTCGATGTCCGTCGGGTCGTCGATGAAGCCCTGAGGCCCGACCGCGGTCTTCAAGCGCTCGATCACGGAATTTGAGATTGGGGGGCGGGGATTGCCGCTGCCGTCTGCCATGTGGATCGCTTTGTTGCTGGTGTTGGTCTGGTGTGCCGGGCTTGGGCCCCGCGCGGGTTGAAGTGAAGGATGCCCTATCGGCCCTGCCACCGTGGCGGCCGCTTGGCCAGGAAAGCCTCCAGGCCTTCGCGGAAATCGGCACTGCTGTAGACTTTCCCCACAAGGTCGTGGTCGTCAACCGGGGGCTGGGCATCACGAATACGGCGCATCAGTTCCTTGGTCGCGGAGATGGTCAGTGGCGCATAGCTGGCGATCTGCTGGGCCAGTTCGCGGGCCCGGGCCATGAGCGTGCCGTGGTCGTCGAGGACCTCCGTCACCAGCCCGACCGTAAGGGCTTCGTCGGCTTCCATCAGCCGTGAGGTGTAGATGAGATCGACCACGCGGGGCCCCCCCATCAGGCCGGTCAGTCGCTGGAGGCTGGCGGCCGACAGGCAATTCCCGAGAGTGCGCGCGATAGGAAAGCCATAGCGCAGGCTGCGGGTGGCGATGCGCATGTCGCAACACGCCGCGATGGCCGCACCCCCTCCGGTGCACGCCCCCGATATGGCGGCGATCAGGGGCACGGGGCAACGCTCGATGGAGGACAGGATCTTGTCGACCTTGGCTTCGTAGTTGATCCCGTCCTCGGGCGTCTTGAAGTCGCGAAACTGCGCAATGTCCGTACCGGCTGCAAATGCCTTGATGCCGGCCCCGGTCACGATGATCGCGCGCACCGTTCCATCCCGCGCCTCGCCATCGCACAACTCGGCCAGGCGGGCATACATCGCAAACGTCAACGCATTGTATTTCTCCGGCCTGTTGAGTGTGATGGTCATGACAGGCCCGTCACGCTCAACCAGGATATCGTCAGTCATGTTTCAGCCTCGTTTGGACGCTGCAGCCGGCAGGAAGCGATCGGAATTGAGCAGGCCTGCGCCGCCAGTGCAACCCACGAACGGCCCGATCGTGACCACCGCGCAGGTTTTTTGATCAGGGGCAAAAACGGTACTTGCGCAAGTCGTCCCTGCCATTGCTACCATGAACACATGATTTCGAGGAACATGGACAACAAGCCAGCCAGCCCCCCCCGGACGGGTGGGCTGGTGGTTCGGCCGGTCTCGGTCGGCGGGCTGCTCGACGATCTCGCGCAGGGATGCCGGGATCTGTCGGCCGCGCCGTTCGTGGCCGTCGCGTTCTATCATGTGGCAAGCGAACTTTCGAAGGGCCGTCGCCCGGGCCTGGGCGAGATCTGGCGGGCCGTGCGCGGCTCGGCCCGCCGTGACGTGCGCTGGATGGCGTTGATCACGGCTTTCGCCTTCTTCATCTGGATGGATATGGCGGCGATGTTGACGCTCGCGTTTTTCGGCGCGGACGCCCTTCATCTCGGCAATCTGGTGCGAGAGATCCTGACCACCCGCGAAGGCCTGGTCTTTCTGCTTCTGGGCCATCTGCTCGGTGGCATCATCGCTTTCCTGGTGTTCTCGATCTCCGTGGTCTCGTTCCCCATCCTCTACGACAGGGACCTCGACCTGATGACTGCCATCATCACCAGCATCCGGTTGGTCAGGACAAGTCCCTTCACCATGGCGGTGTGGTGCGTGATCATCGCGGTGACGATTGTCGGCGCCATTGCGTCGGGGCTCGTGCTGCTGCCGGCGGTCCTGCCGGTTCTGGGTTATGCAACCTGGCATCTCTACAAGCGCGCTGTCGTCTGAAGCCGATAAGCCTGGAGCGCCCGCAGCGTTGGTGTACGTCAACGGGAACTGGGTGCAGTAGCCGGCGCGCGCGGCATGCTCCTGGGTGTGCTCAAAGCGTCCGCGCAATGCCATGCGCCTGGCTGGCAGGCGATCCCCGGTGTCGAACATTGCAGGGCATCGGATTTGTCGTTCCTGCAGATTTCGCAATCATTCGAGAGCGTCTGGCATGACGGATGTTGCGTCAAGGCTTGGG
>JBKDZY010000217.1:0-1882 GCA_047971765.1 Hyphomicrobiaceae bacterium
CCTCGCGCATGCTCGACCCGCGCGTCGTGGGTGAGGAGCATTACCAGGTGGCTCGCCGGGTTCAGGAAATCTTGCAGAAGTACAAGTCGTTGCAGGATATCATCGCAATTCTCGGCATGGATGAGCTTTCCGAAGAGGACAAGCTGACTGTCGCGCGCGCGCGCAAGATCGAGCGTTTCATGTCCCAGCCGTTCCACGTGGCCGAGGTCGTCACCGGTTCGCCGGGTAAACTCGTGTCACTCCAGGACACGATCAAGGCGTTCAAGGGCCTTTGCGACGGCGAATACGATCATCTTCCGGAACCGGCGTTCTACATGGTCGGTACTATTGATGAGGCGATCGCGAAGGCCGAGAAGCTCGCGGAAGCCGCTTAAAACGGGTTCGCGTCGCGGGCGAAAGCCCGCCTTGTCGCGGGCCACCAGGAGATAAAGACAAATGGCGGAAGCCGCGACAACGTTCGGAAGCTGCTGCGAGGAGCTGAAAGAGGCTCTGGAGGGTGGCGATTTCGAACCGCTGATTACTGTCGGTCCCGACGAAGTTATCTATATGACCGTCGGGCTCGTCGATCTTGAGGAAGAAGAGCCTGGCCTCGTCGACCATCCGCTCTTCTTCTGTCCGTTCTGCGGCACCAAGTTGCAGACGCCGGAGGAAGTTCGGGCCAAGGCCGGAGCGGAAGGCAGCGATGACGGCGATGGAGCGCCGCGGGACGCATGACGCGTTCTTTCGGTCAGGAACGAATACTAGGGTAGTGAACGGCCATGGCAGGCACTTTCAAGTTTGAACTCGTCTCCCCGGAGCGGGTGTTGCTTTCGATCGATGCGGACCAGGTCGTGGTGCCAGGTTCGGACGGCGAATTCGCGGTGCTTGCCGGGCACGCTCCGGTCATCGCAACGCTGCGTCCCGGTGTGCTCGACGTGACTGCGGCCGGATCGAAGCGCCGGTTGTTTGTAAAGTCGGGCTTTGCCGAAGTCGATCCGTCCCGCCTGACTGTGCTGGCAGAGAAAGCTTATGACGTCGATGAGATGTCGCCGTCTGCCATTGCCGATGAACTCAAGGCGGCGGAAGCCGATCTGGCGGCCGCAAAGGACGATAATGCCAAACGGATGGCCGACACGCTCGTCAGTGAACTGAGACGCCTGTCGGCGCGCGCCGCTTAGAGTGAGTGCATTTTCGTTTGCGATCGAAAAGCCGGGCAGATGTCCGGCTTTTTTGCGTCGCGATAGGGTTCTTGGTTCAATTGAACAGCCGTCGATTGGACGTACGCGGAGTGATTTATCAGTTATTAAGAATCGACCGGGATGATCGGTACACGGGAGCGATCCGCTTGATGTGTATTGGCGGTTTCTCGGCACACGCGCAAATTGTCGGGTCAGATCGCTCCCGATAAACGCTTCGGAATTGCGCGATTTTCAAACGGCGAGATGGCTAAACGCTGATGCGACGCGCTCATAGACGTCGCGTTTGAAAGGCACGATCAATTTAGGCACGCTGGCAATTGGTGCCCACCGCCACGTATCGAATTCGGCCTTGGTGCCTTCCTTAGGCATGATATCGATTTCGCTATCTTCGCCGAGGAATCGCATCGCGAACCATTTTTGACGTTGACCGCGATAGCGCCCCTTAAGGGCGATGCCAAGCAGGTTTTCGGGCAGTTCGTAGCTCAGCCACTGGGAATGCTCGGCGAGAACCTCGACGCTCGTAATACCGGTCTCTTCGCGCAACTCGCGGAGCGCCGCGACACGGGGTGGTTCATACTTTTCGATACCACCCTGCGGCATCTGCCAGATATGGGCCGCGTGGTCCCCAGCCCATTTCGGGCGCCGCCGGCCGACCCAGACAAGACCTTCGCGATTGAGCAGCATAATGCCGACGCAGGTACGAA
>JBKDZY010000218.1:0-3556 GCA_047971765.1 Hyphomicrobiaceae bacterium
GGCCGTCTCCTGGGGGCTGGCGAATTCGGTGGGCGAAAGCATCAGTTTCAACCCGGCGCCAAGCAGGGCGAGACCGCCAACAAGCTGGATGGCCGTGCGATAGAGCCGCAACGCGCCCGACACCGCATTGACGCCCATCGCCGCGCCCATGGCGATCAGCCCATCACCGAGCATGATGCCGAGCCCGGCCGCGAGTCCACCGAAAAAGCCCCGCTCCGCCGCGCGCTGCAGCCCCAGGAGATTGATCGGCCCGGTCGGCAATGAAATGAGTATGCCGATGATCACACCCACGGGAATGATGAGGGGATTTGGAATCATGATCTCAGAAGACCCCGCAGCAGGCACACGCGGTCGCAATCCCGGATACCGGACTGGCCTGTCACGTCGCCGTTGCCCCTGTCAACCGTGCCACACCCGTGCACCAATACCCTGTTCCCCCGATCCGATTGGCGCATCCACCATGCGGCGCCCTTCGCGTCTCCTGCGCACAAGCCTGTTTTTACTGGTACTGAGCACACTGCGGTTTGTCTATGCGAGCGATCCGCTCTTCGCGCAAGACACGACCATGCCGCATTCCCCTACGGGCTCAGCACAGACACAGGCACAGGACCGCGCCAACGCCGGGCTGCCGCGCCCCGTTGTGGCTATGTACGATGCAATCATGGAAGCCGTAAACAGCGGAAAAATCGAGGATCTCCGCATCGCCGTCGAGATGAACGAGATCCAGCCACTGATTGGCGAGCGCATGGGCGGTGACGCCATGGACACGTTCCGAAAGTTGGGCAAAAAACTGGGCGACCAACATTTTCTGACGATTATCGGCAATATCCTCAAATCCCGGTGGATCGCATTGCCACTCGGCGCCGATCACGAAAACAACCGCATCTATGTCTGGCCACGCTTTGCGGAAACGGGGCTCGCCAGACTCTCGAAAAGTGACCTGCAAGACTTCGAAGCCATCGTTCCTGCAGAAAAACGAAAGCCCATGCTCGCAAGTGGTCGCTACGACGGATTCCGTGTCGGAATCGGTGCCGACGGAACGTGGCACTTTTTTGCCAGATAATTCTTTAGCTTAACAAGCACGCCGAACATAACGCTCGTCAAACGCGGTAACCATACCCACATCTGCTTATGGCTCATCGGGCAGCCTGCCGTTTACCAACGCACTGCCAGAGACCAAGGGGTAAGTGAGAATGTATCGAGTTGCGCTACTTGTAGCCGTGTCGCTTTTTGCGACCTTGCCAGCCAAGGCCCAGTCGTGGGTGCCTTGGCATCAGTCGCCCGTCGTCGGTTTCGACGACGATCCGCCACCCACGACCCGCAAGAAGTCGAATAGGAAGAGCAAGACCCGCAAGACGTCCCAAAGAAGGACGCAGCCGCAGAATGTCACGGGATTCCTGGGCTTTTCGTTCTCCGACGATGATGACGACGACGATGATGATGGTCCGCGCCCGTCGCGTGACAGGGGAATGCAGCGCCAGCAGGCATCTCCCCGGGTCGCACAGGGCGGCCCGCGTCCGGATGTCTCTCCACGTTCACCGCAGGTTGTGAAGTATCGCTCATCCGAAAAGCCCGGCACGATTATCATCGATTCGCGTGCCCGCAGGCTGTATCTGATCCGGTCCTCCGGTTTGGCATACATGTACCCGGTGTCGGTGGGGCGCGAAGGCTTTGCCTGGAGCGGCCAGGAGCGGATCAGCCGCATCCAGAATTGGCCCGATTGGCATCCGCCCGCCGAGATGCGCCGGCGCGATCCCAGGCTGCCGGTCAAGATGACAGGCGGCCTCTACAATCCGCTAGGCGCCAAGGCGCTCTACCTGGGTAATTCGCTCTACCGTATCCATGGCACGAGCAATGCGAGTTCCATTGGGCGGGCCGCTTCTTCCGGTTGCTTCCGGATGCACAACTATCACGTGGTTGACCTGGCCCGCCGGGTCGGAGTCGGCACGAAGGTGGTGGTGATCAACGCCCCATCCCGGACGGACAAGACCGCCTCCAATCGCTGACGGCTCAACGGCCGACAGCACGCACTGCACAAAAAACAAGGCGCAGCGGACCACTGACACGCTGCGCTTTTTTGTTCAGGCGACCTGCAGGCAGCCTACCCGCGCTCATCCGTATGGAAGGACTTGGCGGTAATCTTCCAGCCGCCGCCGGTCTTCAACAACAGCAGATAGTCCGTGAAGTAGCGGGGCGGGACGGCACACTCGACCTTCACGAAGGCGGTGCCCGGCCCGCTCTGGTCGATCGCGACGATACGATCCGAACGCGCGTGCCCCTGCGACTTTGGCGATGGCCGCGCGGCCACCTTCTCGAGCCACTGGGCTCGCGGCAGGTCATCGACGGAACCATCGCCGGCCACAGAATAGAGATGGCTCACGCCATGAAAGGCCTGGCCGATCTTTGCCGCATCCCCCTCGTAGAGTCCGTCAAGATAAAGCTTCACGACGGCTTCGATATCGCCAAGATCGGCAGTCATTGTGTTGCAGCTCATACCTGTCCACTCCAAAGAAGGCCCTGACCAGAGATCCGGAGACCCATGGACACCACTCGTGTCCCATATCGGATCACAAGGTGTTGAATGCACCCCCGCGTCTCAACCACATCTCAAAGTTCTACAATACCAGCGTTTGCGCCAATCAGATCAGGCCCTATATCTAGGCGCAAGGGAGTAAAATATCATGTTGCGTATCATACTGCTCGCCACCATCCCCTTCGTTCTCATGGTGAGCGATGCCCAGGCCCAGGGCTGGAGCTGGTTCGACGACGACCGGGACTCCTACCAACCCTACCGCCGCAGCCACGAGTACCGCCGCCGGCATTATGAGCCGCGCAGGCAATATCGCGCTCTGCCCCCGGCCCGGTATCTGCGCAGCTATGACGACGATCGCGACGACGATTATCGCTATAATCGCCGGTCACGCTATGGCTCCGACGACCGCGCCCTGCCCAGGATCATGAATGGCGGCGCCCGCCCGGATATCACGCCGATCCCACCCCGCAGGATCGCGTATAGAAGTGACTACGCACCTGGAACCATCATCATTGACACCGCAGGCCGCCAACTCCTGCTGGTCCAGTCAGGTGGCTCCGCCTTGCGCTACCCCATCTCTGTCGGGCGCCAGGGATTTGCCTGGACCGGCAAGGAGAAGATCAGCCGCATCGCGGCCTGGCCTGATTGGTATCCACCAGCAGAAATGCGCGAGCGCGACCCACGCCTGCCGGAGAAAATGACGGGCGGCCTCAGGAACCCGCTTGGCGCGAAGGCGCTCTATCTCGGCAACACGCTCTACCGCATCCACGGCACCAACGACGCCAAGTCCATTGGCCGGGCCCAGTCGTCAGGATGCTTCAGGATGCTGAACGGGCATGTGCTGGATCTCGCGAGACGTGTGAAAGTTGGCACGCCCGTGATCATCTCGCGCAACCTGCGCTCGGCCGAGGCCGAAGGCGGCAAGTCGGGCTGAGCATACAGCTGGCGGTGCCCCGGTCGCCGCCGGCAACCATCGGCTGACAGGGACTGTCAGCCGAATCAACCCAGCAGCGAAACGATACG
>JBKDZY010000219.1:0-3073 GCA_047971765.1 Hyphomicrobiaceae bacterium
CGTCGCGCCTGCGCAGAAGTACTTCAGAAGCTCGATCTGGATACTTCTCGCAAGCCTGCTCCGACGTCTAGCTCTAACCATCTGACAAAAATAGCCTTTCTCAGCTACCTATGTCAGCCCCAATTTTTAAGGGCCTGGGTCTGAGTCCAGAAACGTTTCGTTGGGTGAACTGGTCGATTTGAAGCACGTTGCGGCAAACCGTTCACCTTGCGAATTATTTTTGTATCGATACCTATTGTTCAGATGGCGTCGTAAACCTCGTCTTGGTTCCTGTTGGTTACCTCGTGGCTTGATAACAAACAGGGCCGGGGAAACCGATGACGGGCGTTCAAGCGAGAGTTGATGCAACCCAAACGCAGGGCGAAGCTGCTGCAACAGGCGGTTGGCTGCAGGGCGTGCGATCCTCGATCCGCCACCTGCTGCTGGACAAGCGCGGCAACGCGTCCAGGCCCAAGCTGGTGTTCCTGTCCTTCTTTCTGGATGTCTCCATCGTTGCCGGTGTTGGGGCGGTGGTCTCCCTGACTGGGCAGGCCGAGGGTGCGTTCACGCTTGGGTCCCTGGTGAAGTTCCTGGGTGTTGCGCTGTTCTTTGGCGTGCTGATGAAGTCCCAGTGGGGTTATACGATCGCCAATCTTCTCCATCCGGTTCGCCAGTTCGGCAAGGTGATGAAGGCCGGGATCGGGGCATTCGGTCTCACGGCCGGTGTCGGCTATCTCGCCCAGCACGGTGTCATGACGCCGGGTGTCGGCCTGACGTGGGCTGTCACCGCGACGCTCCTGGTCATGGGGGGGCGGCTTGCTTTCGGTCTGGCGCTGCGTCATCTCGGCCGCACGGGGCGTCTTGTCCGGCGGACTGTCATTGTCGGTGGCGGGGAGGATGCCGATGCATTGCTGGGCATCTTTGCCAATGATGCCGCGTTTCAGGTGAAGGTTCTGGGGGTCTTCGATGACCGGTCCAGGGATCGGGAGCTGCAATCCGGCGGAACCTTCGCGAAGCTCGGAAACTTCAGCGAGATGGAACGCTTCGTGCGGGACGAGGGCGTCGACCTGCTGGTCGTGACAGTGCCCATCACTGCGCAGGAACGACTGCTCAAGATCCTGGAACAGCTGATGCAGTTGCCGGTGGACATTCGCGTCTCGGCGCACCGCTCGCGCCTGCGGCTGAATGCGAAGGCCTATACCTATATCGGCAATGTTCCGATGTATGCGTTGATGGACCGGCCTCTGACCGACTGGGACAGGGGCATGAAGAATCTGGAAGATCGTGTGCTCGGCGCGCTGCTGCTGCTGCTGCTTTCGCCCGTCATGGCGTTGGTTGCGCTGGCGGTGCGGCTCGACAGCAAGGGGCCGATTTTCTTCAAGCAGCGGCGCTATGGCTTCAACAATGAACTGGTCCAGGTCTATAAGTTCCGCTCGATGTACGTGGAGAAATCCGACGCGACCGCTTCCAAACTGGTGACGCGGGACGATCCGCGGGTGACCAAGGTGGGCCGTTTCATTCGGCGCACCAGCCTCGACGAGCTCCCGCAGTTGTTCAACGTGCTGAAAGGCGAGATGAGTCTTGTCGGTCCGCGTCCGCACGCGACCGAGGCCAAGGCACAGTCGGATCTCTATCAGTCGGTCGTGCATGGCTACTTCGCCCGCCACCGGGTGAAACCCGGCGTGACGGGGTGGGCGCAGATCAATGGCTGGCGGGGCGAGACCGACACGCACGAAAAGATCCAGCGGCGTGTCGAGCACGATCTCTACTACATCGACAACTGGTCACTGGCCTTTGATCTCTACATTCTGGCGATGACGCCGGTTTCCCTGGTTGTCGACCGCAATGCATACTGATGCGAAGCGTCACCTGCTTCTCGGCTCGGGCGCCCGGATCGAGCTTGGCTCGTTCGCATCGGTCCTGATCGGGCTGGCACTGATCCTGAGCTGCATTGTCTACCGGGAGCCTGCTCCGGTCGATGTGCTGTTGATGATGGCTGTCTTCGCCGTTCCGATGCTGGGTGCAGGGGTGGTGCGGGCCGGCACGTTGTTCCACCTGTGCCTGTGGTTGATCGTTGCGGCCTGCGGTCTCCTGGGCGTGAGCTTTTCGGTCACGTTCGATACCGCAATCCAGCATCAGCTTGTGACGCTCTATCTTGCGCTCAGCAGCTTCACGCTTTCCTGCTACATCGCGCAAAGCCCGCATGATCGTGCGATGCTGGTGTTCTGGTGCTACACGGTCGGGGCCGTTCTGGCGGCCATCGCAACCATCATCGGTTATTTCCATCTGGTGCCGGGTGCCTACGAGTTGTTCACCAGGTATGGACGTGGGCAGGGAACGTTCAAGGATCCGAACGTCCTCGGGGGCGCCATGGCGCCGGCGCTTCTCTTTTGCGCATGGATGCTGTTGCGGGGCAAAGGGGCCGAGGTGAAGTTCGCGGTGCTGGCGGCGGTCCCGATCGCCATGGCGCTGCTGCTCAGTTTTTCGCGTGGGGCCTGGGGCTCGACGATCTTCTCTGCGGTGCTCATGGCAGGTGTCGCGTGGATGAGGACCCGGCGGCGTCGGGACAACGTGCGCATGACCATCGTGCTTGCGCTCGGCGGCGGCATATTGGCTGCAGGACTGGTCACGGCGCTGCAATTCGAGGCGGTGCAGACGCTGATCACGGAGAGGGCCAACCTTGAACAGGATTACGACCAGGGGCCGGAGGGCCGGTTTGGGGGGCAGCGCAAGGCGATCGGGCTCATCCTGAACAATCCCCTGGGGATCGGTACGCACACGTTTCGAACGATCCACCATCCGGAAGAAGCCCACAACGTCTATCTCAGTACGTTCCTGAACGCTGGATGGCTTGGAGGCCTGGCCTATGTTGCTGCGGTTCTACTGACGCTGGGCGTTGCGTTCAGGGCATCCCTTCGGATGTCGTCGCTGCAAGGGCCGCTTCTGGTCGCAACGGCGGCTTTTGCCGGGTTGGCATTCGAGGGTTTGATCGTCGATACGGACCATTGGCGAACGTTCTTCATCGTGCAGGCGATCATCTGGGGGTTGATCGATGCGCCCACGGTGCCGGGGGCTCAAATGCCGGTGGTCGCTG
>JBKDZY010000220.1:0-1679 GCA_047971765.1 Hyphomicrobiaceae bacterium
TGCTTTTCGCCGCCCGACATGGTCCGCCATGAGCGCTCCGCCAGCGGAAGCATATCCACGGCCTCCAGCGCGGCTTGGGTGATGTCCCGGTCGGCCTCCGTCAATCCTCCCAGCCGCGGGCGGTGGGGGATGCGCCCGAGCGCGACGATGTCGCGCACGCGCAGTTCGGTCTCGGAATGCTGCATCTGCTCGACAAAGGCGAGGTGACGCGCGCGTTGGCGGGGGCCGAGCCGCGCAAGCGCCGCACCGTCATAGGAGATGGCTCCGCTGTCGGGCTTGCAGAGGCCGGCGACGCAGCGCAGCAGCGAGGACTGGCATGATCCGAGCCTCGCGCCCTATGCGTTCGACGTGGACGGCGCCAATGCGCTGCTCGATGAAGCCGATTGGGCACGGGGGCCGGACGGGGTGCGCGAAAAGGACGGCGTGCGCCTTTCGGCAACGGTTCTGACCTATGCCGTGCGGGCCGAAACCACGGTGATGGCCACCGCGATGCAGGCCCAGCTCAAGGAGATCGGCATGGAGCTGGCGGTCCAGCCGGTGCAAGGGGCGGCAATCGTCGACGCGGTCAACAACGACACGATGGAGATGGTGATCGCGGCGCGCAGCTATCACCTCATTCCCGATCCGATCGGCACCATCATCGCCGATTTCACCAGTGAACGTGCGTCCTGCACCGCGATGATCTGGGCGCTCATCTTCGATGTCCTCATCTTCGCGACCTGGCCGGGACCTGTCAGCATGATCGGTGGGCTGCTCATCGTCGTGGCGTCCGTATGCGTTGCATTTTCCGACAGGATAGGCGCGCGCCTGCGCAGGGTGCCGGCATGAGCGCCGTCATCCTCCTGATCGTGCTGATGCGCATCGGGCAAGCCATGGCAACGGCGGCCGTGCTTGCCACGCTCTGTTTTGGCCTTGTCCATGCGCTGCCGGGCAATCTTGCGCTGAACGTCGCCGCCGCCCGCGTCGGGATCGAGCGCGTGACCCCGGAGATCGCCGCGCGGATCCACCGCAAAGAAGGGCTCGACCGGCCCCTGATCGTGCAATACGGCCAGTGGATGGCCAACCTCGCCCGCGGCGATCTCGGCCGGTCGTTCCTGTCCGGCAAGCCGGTGGCGCAGGACCTTGCCTATCATGCGTCCTACACGTTGCGGCTGGGGCTGGCGGCATCGTGATGAACGGGGACCACATGCGCTTTGATGCCCGGTGGCCAACGCTTGAGCAGATGGCGCGGGAAACCCGCCAGCGTGTCGAAGAGGCCGCAGTGGCAAACGGTGAGGATGACTGGGCCGCATGGTGAGAAAGGGCCGGCAAGACCCCGCGCCTCGCCCCCCTGAAGGAACAACGTGATGCATTCTTCGCCTCCCGCCCCCCAAAACGCACGACAAGCAGTCCGGACTGTTCGGTCGACTTTCAGGTTTCGGCACTGCGTCACGCCGGTTTCACCGAAACCGGAACGGCATGGCAACATCTCGACAACTACATCGTCTTCGGGCGAAAAGCCGAGGAGTGAAAGCGTCAACTCACCGTCAAATATGAACGATCAGCGAGTTATGCTGGAATTGGTTGCGGGGGTAGGATTTGAACCTACGACCTTCAGGTTATGAGCCTGACGAGCTACCGGGCTGCTCCACCCCGCGATAGGAGTTGTGTGTTTAAGCCCGTGTCGGAGGGGCTGCAAG
>JBKDZY010000221.1:0-3436 GCA_047971765.1 Hyphomicrobiaceae bacterium
AACATTCATGACGATGGGACCTGACGGCCCAAAGCCCATGTCCACCGCTGACGTGTTCGGTGGCAAGAAGGTTGCGCTCTTCGCCGTTCCAGGCGCCTTCACGCCGACCTGCCACAAGACCCACATGCCCGGCTTCATCGAGCGCGCCGCCGAACTCAAGTCCAAGGGCTACCAGACGGTCGCCTGCACCGCCGTCAACGACGTTTTCGTCATGAACGAGTGGGCAAAGGCCACTGGGGCCACAGGCAAAGTCGCGATGTTGGCCGATGGTGGCGCCGAATTCGCGCGGAAGATCGGCCTAGAAATGGACCTGACCACGCGCGGCCTTGGCGTCCGGTCGAAGCGCTATGCCATGGCGGTCGATGATGGCGTCGTGAAGGTGCTCAACATCGAGGAATCTCCGGGCGAGGTGAAGACCTCCGGAGCCGAGACCCTGTGCTCCATGATCGACAAGAGCCTCTGATCGACCGGCGATATAGTGCCCGGTTGCCCCCGCTCACGCTGGCGCTCGAACCGGGCATGTTCAGAATAATCGCGCAGGCCGCTTAGACAGGCCTGCGCTTTTTTTGTGATGTTTGCCCCCGGATCAATCAGGAGAAGAAGAACGAATATGTCTGGCAAGCGGATTGCAGTCGTGGGCTCGGGCGCCGTTGGCGGTTATCTGGGCGCACACATGGCCCGGGCAGGTCTGGACGTTACCATGCTCGACCCCTGGCCCGAGCACGTCGAGACCATGCGCACCAAAGGCCTCTCGATCTCGGGCATGTCACCTGAGGAGGCCTTCACCCAGAAGATGAACGCGCTCCATCTCACCGAATTGCAGGGCATCATCAAGGATCAGCCCATCGACATCGCCATTGTTGCCGTCAAGTCCTATGACACCATCTGGGCCACCCAGATGATCGCACCCTACCTGTCACCGGGTGGCTATGTCGTGTCCGCCCAGAACTGCGTCAACGAGGAGCGCATTGCCTCGGTCGTCGGCTGGGGCAAGACGGTCGGATGCATGGTCGGCAACAACTATGCGGTCGAGTTGTACGAACCCGGCGCCATCCGCCGCACCATGCCCAAGGACGGCAAGATCCCGACACTCGAGGCCGGCGAGGTGCACGGCCGCATCACGCCGCGCATCCAGGAACTGGCCGAAATCCTTTCCACCATCGACAAGGCGCGCGCTACCACCAACCTCTGGGGCGTACGCTGGTCGAAGCTGTGCGTGAACGGCATGCGCAACGGCGTTTCCGCAGCAACCGGACTAGGCGGCAATGCCCGCGACCGGCACGACCGCATCCGTCGGGTCGTGGTGAAACTGGCCGGCGAGGCCGTGAAGGTCGGCCGCGCCATGGGGCTCGACCTTGAGGCAATCGCCAAGATCGATCCCGATTTGTGGGCCCGCGCTTCCGACAACGAACCGGACGCCGTGAAGGAACTCGACGAACTGATCATCGCCAGCACATCGGGCGCCGCGCGCAGCGATCTGCAGCGCCCATCCATGGCCCAGGATATCGCGAAAGGCCGACGCACCGAAATTGACTACATGAACGGTTACATCGCGGAGAAGGGCCGGGAGGCGGGTATCCCCGCACCGACCCATGCCGCGTTGACCCGCATTGTCCGTCAGGTCGAGCGCGGCCAGTTGGAGGCCAAGCCCGAGAACCTGTTCAACTTGACGAACTGACCGCGTGCCCACTCCCGGCGGTCGGGCGACAACCATCGCCGGGAGTGGCCAGAACGCCATCCAGGATCTAGTCTGCAAATTGCGCCAGTCGCCCCGTGATGATGGACTTGGCCTCGGCAACCAGACGTTCGACAAGCTCCCTGCACGTCGGGATATCGTGCACCAGCGCCATCGAGGTCCCGGCCGTCCAGATCCCGGCATCAAGATCTCCCGTCGCATAGACGCCCTTGCCACGCGCGCCCGACACCACCGGGCCGATTTCCTCGATCGTGAGCTTCTGCTGCTCCATATCACGCACCTGCTTGGCAATGGCATTGCCATAGACCCGCGACGTGTTCCGGAACGAACGCATGATCAGCGCCGTCGATCGCTCATCACCCGCAACAATGGCCTGCTTGACCTTGTCGTGGATCGGCGCCTCCCTGGTCGCCATGAAGCGGGTCCCCATGTTGACACCATCACAACCGAGCGCCAGGGCCGCGACGAGCTGGCGGGCATCGGCAATACCACCTGAGGCAATCATCGGGATGGTGATCTTGTCGGCGGCAGCCGGCAGCAACACCAGATTTCCGATATCGTCCTCGCCCGGATGCCCCGCGCATTCGAAACCATCCATCGAAATGGCGTCCACGCCTTCCCGCTCGGCAGCGATACCGTGGCGCACCGACGTGCACTTGTGGATCACCTTGATGCCTGCCGCCTTCAGCTTCGGCAGGAACGGTTTGGGATTATTTCCGGCGGTCTCGACAATCTTGACGCCCGAGGCGACGATAGCATCGACATAGGCATCATAGGGCCGCGGAACCAGCGTCGGCAGGATGGTCAGGTTCACGCCGAACGGCTTGTCGGTCATCTCCCGGCAACGCGCAATCTCCTTTGCCAGATCCTCCGGCGTCGGCTGCGTCAAGGCCGTGATGATACCGAGCGCACCCGCATTGGAGACGGCACTCGCCAACTCGGCGCGTCCGACCCATTGCATTCCACCCTGCACAATGGGGTGTTCTATTCCACAAAGCTGCGTAAAGCGCGTTTGAAGCATGTGAGCGTTCTCTTGAAGCATGTTGAACAGGGCGACACCTGTTGCACACTTGAACTGGCGGATCCAGCATGCCGTCTTGACCTCGCATCGATGCGGATCGCCGCATGCCGTGAGCAGGAAGCCCGGCAACCCCGCGCCTCCCTTGAACCGCATCCGATGGTGCACGGCCGACAGAGCCCCGCCGTCCAGGAAAGAAATCGAAAAGGACGGAGGCAATTTCAGAACAACGGCTGGAAAACGATCCCGCCATTTGACCAGGGGCAAAGCAGAAGAGGAATTCTGCGTCCAGAAACATGGAAATCTATTTCGAACACCGAAAAACAAGGAATTTCCCTGTCCCTCTGCCCGATCGTCATTGCATAAAAATATCGACGATCTCCACGGAGAGAAAACACCTCAAAAGAACAGAAGCGGACTACAAGAAGAAAAAGAAACTTTCCGGCCCGCCGGTTGCGTCACACGGGGGCTGAGGCAGCGGCGGCATGTCCATAACCACCAGCAGACCCAGACAGTTCATATCCCGCAACAGCATCCATCGCCTATCCCTAGTGGCATCTGTATTCTCTGTCTTCACGCTGCTGCTGTGCCAGTTCTCGATATGGCTCACAACGGAAGCGGCCGACCGGGAAATCAGCGCGGAACAGAAACAGTATTCCGCATATTTGCTCGCTGACGAATTGCGCCAGACCGTCGATGGACTGGCTCGCATGGCCCGTGCC
>JBKDZY010000222.1:0-1653 GCA_047971765.1 Hyphomicrobiaceae bacterium
TTTCATGGAAGCGACCATGGCCAAGCGACGGCGCCGAGCAGATGGCAGGTCGCGCCGCTGATCGCCGAATTATCGCGCAGGTGCAGCAGTCCGGTGCTCTTGCGCGCGGTGCCGCGCCACCGCTCGTAGGGCATGATCGGGTCGTTGCCGAGCAAGCCATAGACAACATAGGCGGCAACTGCGGCCGCAATGACGTCGGCAGGCCAATTCACTCCACACATTTTCGGTGTCCCGCCAGACGTGATGATCGCACGTGCTTCGAGCACGCAGTGCCGGCGACAGGCATAGGTTCGAAAATCTGCGGCATTATTCTGCTCCGCCGATATTACCGGATTATCGTTTCCTCCATTTTTCTTTCCCAGGGGCTTCGTTCAATCTGGAATGCGTCGTGAATTGACCGTTGCCGGCAGAGCCGGCTCTGGCCTATGTGCATGTGCGGCCGGCGCTGGCCGGCGATGCCTCGACAATCGAAGCCGACACGGACCCAATGAGCGAACACGCGCCACCGGCCATCATCGTTGGAGTGATCCTCGCGGGCGGAACGTCCAGGCGGATGGGCGGGTCGGACAAGTCGCTGCTTTCGTTCGGTGCCTCGAGCCTGGTCGGCGAGGTGGCTCGCCGACTTCGACCGCAGGTGACAGAGGTGGTTCTCAACGCAAACGGCGATCCCCATCGCTTCGCAGAACTCGGCCTGCCGGTCGCCGCTGATCTGGTTGCAGGCTTTCCCGGGCCGCTGGCCGGGTTGCACGCCGGCATGCGCTGGGCTGTGGCGAACGTCGCGGGGGCGACCCACGTGCTGTCGGTGCCGAGCGATGCGCCGTTCATTCCGCGCGATCTCGCGCAACGGTTCGCTGAAGCGCTCGGTGCGAGCGGTGGAAAGAGCCGCGTTGCCGTCGCCTCGTCGGCGGGCAAAGTTCACCCCGTGATCGGTTTGTGGCCGATCGGACTGGCGGAGGATCTCGGTCGAGCGCTCGACGAGGGGCAGCGGAAGGTGATGACATGGGCGACGCACTGTGGCGCGCTCGTTGTCGATTTCCCCTTGCGGCGCGTCGCGGGGCATATGATCGATCCGTTTTACAATGCGAATACGCCGGCGGAACTCGATGAGGCGCGGCGGTTGCTGGAGTTGGCAGGACATGGGTCCGATTAGGGGACGCAACGGGACGCCGGTCGTCGGCATCGTCGGGTGGAAGAACTCCGGCAAGACGACGTTGACGGTGCGGTTGGTGGAGGAACTGGTGGCACGTGGGCGCCGGGTTGCGACGGTGAAACACGCGCATCATGCGTTGCAGATCGACGATGGGGAGACCGACAGCGCGCGACATCGCCGGGCAGGCGCACGCCAGGTGGCGGTGGTCTCGTCCGAGCGGATGGCGGTGGTCAAGGAGCTTGCTGGGGAACCCGAGCCGGGGCTCGGGGACGTGCTTGCACTGCTCGATCCTTGCGATGTGATCGTCGCGGAGGGCTACAAGCGCGCGGACATCCCGAAGATCGAGGCACGGCGGGCTGCCGCTCAGTCGCGGGAGCCACTGGCGGATGGCGATCGTTGGGTGGTCGCGATCGCGGCGGATCACGAGGCGGATGGGGCCGGCCGGCCGGTGTTTGCCATCGACGACATCGCGGGCATTGCGGATTTCGTCGAGCGTGAGGTTC
>JBKDZY010000223.1:0-3134 GCA_047971765.1 Hyphomicrobiaceae bacterium
ATGTGTGTAGAAGTTCAACCTCACCGGGATCCCGAACCTGTCACGCAGGAGATTGGTGAGCAGGCCCGCCCTGGTGGTGGCGCCGACCAGCGTGAAATGCGCAAGATCAATCTTGACCGAACGTGCTGCCGGTCCTTCGCCGATGATCAGATCGAGTTGGAAATCCTCCATGGCAGGAGAGAGAATCTCCTCGACTGCCGGATTGAGCCGGTGAATCTCGTCGATGAAGAGCACATCGCGCTCCTCGAGATTGGTCAGCAAGGCCGCGAGGTCACCGGCCTTGGCGATGACAGGCCCCGAGGTGGAGCGAAATCCGACGCCCATTTCCTTCGCCATGATCTGCGCAAGCGTCGTCTTGCCGAGCCCCGGCGGGCCGGCGAACAGCACATGATCCAAGGCATCGCCACGCGCCCGTGCCGCCTTGATGAACACTTTGAGATTGGAGCGCGCCAGCTCTTGCCCCACGAATTCATCTAGCGACTGCGGACGGATCGTTGCCTCGAAGGCATCTGCCTCTGCTCGCTCGCCCGTGACGAGGCGCTCGCTCGACATTTGTGTCCGCCTCCGATTCGCCCACATTCTGCTAACGTGATTGCCGGATCGCACCACGCTTGGCAACCGGCAACGACAAGTATCACTCCTGACATAACATTGACGGAGAAATAGTCATCTCTTCACGAACGGTTCACGTTCGAAGCGCCATGCAGTTCTATGCGAGGACGGCTGATAGGGCGCCGCAGCAGGCGGTGCAGGTGGAGTCAGTCAAAAAAAAGGGAGACGAATATGAATTTCAAGGCCTTCGCCCTTGGCCTGTCGTTGGCGTTGGTCCTGGGCGGACCAGCACAGGCCCAGCGGCACGATCGTGGTTCTGGCGATTGGGAACTGCTCGGCGAGGAAAGCGTTGGTTTCGGTGCCGACCGGGACGTCATCAGGATCAGGCACGACGAGAAATTCTATCGCGACAAGGCTTTTCGTCGCCTCCGGTTCGTGGCGCGCGGCGGCGAGGTGAAGATGCGGTCCATTCGCATCTCGTACCTGAACGGCTATTCGGAAGCGGTCGATGTGGATCGCACGTTGCGACCGGGCCAGGATGTCACCGTCGATCTGAAAGGTGACCGCAGCTACCTGCGCCAGATCGAGATGTTCTACAAATCGAAATTCGGCATCTCGATCGGCGGCGGCGGTATCCAGCTCAAGCAGGCCGCAATCCAGGTGTTCGGCGAGCAAGCCCGCCGTGATCGCCCGCCGGTCCGTGAGCCGGAGCGGCTTGTAACGCCGCGAGGCTGGGACGTCCTGGCACGCGAGCGCATCACCGGTCGCGACGATCGTGTCGTCTTCCGGATCGGCCGTGACGATGGCCGGTTTGCCAGCCTGCGCCTGCAGGTTGGCGGCGACCAGCTTCGCATCTCCGACGTGGAAGTTCGCTTCGGCAACGGTGACAGGCAACGGATCCGCGTGAACCAGTCACTGGAAGAAGGCCAGACAACAGGCGCGTTCGATCTCGACGGTCGGCAACGTTTCATCCAGACGGTGACTGTCAATCTCGAGCGCCGCCACGGGCGTGGCAGTTGGCGGGACCAGGCACAACTCGTGCTGCTTGGAAGCGACCGGGGTGACCGCCGCGATAATGATCGGGATCTCGTGCCACTTGGCGAGGTTCGGGTCGGACACAGGACCGATGTCGATGTCGTCCGGGTCGGGCGATCGGAGGATTGGTTCCGCAATCGTGCATTCGACCAGTTGCGCCTGATGGCGTCGGGCGGCGATGTGGAGCTGCTCTCGATCAGCATCGTCTACATGAACGGGTACTCGGAAAAGATCGGTGTCGATCAGCGTATCCGGGAAGGGGCCGGCGTGACCGTCGATCTCAAAGGCAGCCGGAGCTACATCCGCGAAATTCAGCTCGTCAACCGCAAGGCGCGGGGTGAGCGCGGGCGTGCGGAAGTGAAGGTGTTCGGCGTTCCGGCACAACGGAATTTCCATCGCCGCTGATGCAATAAATGCAGACCGGGTGGAAGCCGAAGGCATCGGCCCTTGGCTTCCGCTCAGGTGAGAACAATGAACAAAGCCGCCCCATCCAGGGGCGGCTTTCTTGTGCTGGGCAAGGTTGAGAGGAAAGGGCCGGCGGCTCGAACGCCAACCTCCCTGCTACTTGTCCCGGGGCGACGCGATCGGCGGAGCGGAAAGCTCGCCCGCCAGCACCTCGGCAACGTGACGGACCTCTGTCTGCCTGTTCTGGCGGCGCAGCTTGCCGGCCATGTTCATCAGGCAGCCGAGGTCACCCGCCAACAGCAGGTCGGACCTGGCCTCGGCAATGTTCGCGGTCTTCTTCTCGACCATGGCGTTCGAGATGTCGTCGTATTTGACCGAGAAGGTGCCGCCGAAACCGCAACACACCTCGCAGTCGGACATCTCGACCAATTCCAGCCCTTCAACGCTCTTGAGCAGCGTCCGCGCCTGTTCCTTGACGCCAAGTTCCCTGAGGCCGGAGCAGCTGTCGTGATAGGTCACCCGTCCCGCATGGCTCCGGCCGACGTCCGTCATGCCCCGCACATCGACGAGAAACGAAAGCAACTCATGTGTCTTGGCCGCCAGCGCCTCGGCCCGGGCGTACCAGTGTGCGTCGTCCTTGAGAAGTTTCGGGTAGTGCACCTTGATCATGGCCGCACATGATCCCGAAGGCGCCACGACGTGGTCGAAGCCCTCAAGAGCCGCGATGGTCTGTCGTGCGAGATCTTCGGCCGTCACCGTGTCGCCGGAGTTGTAGGCCGGCTGTCCGCAGCAGGTTTGTCCCGGTGGCACGTCCACGCGGCAGCCGGACTGTTCGATCAGCTTGGCCGCTGCAAAACCGACCGACGGCCGCATCAGGTCGACAAGGCAGGTCGCAAACAAGGCGACCCTGGGTGAAGCGTCGTTCTGGCCAGTCATCGCGTGGCTCCGGACCTTGGATGGACCGGCGCAACGGGCACCGGTCCCGACTTGGCCGATCGCCTGCAGCGATCGGCATGGCATCCTCGGGTGTTATGGCAACAGCACGATGGAGCCGGTCGTCTTGCGGGCCTCGAGGTCGCGATGGGCCTGCGCCGCATCCTTGAGCGCGTAGGTATGGTTGACCCCGATCTTGACCGCGCCTT
>JBKDZY010000224.1:0-2730 GCA_047971765.1 Hyphomicrobiaceae bacterium
GCACGCGGTTCGCCGGGACGCCCTCAAGCAGCTGGAACAGGCGGTCAAAACCAACGGTGGAGCGATAAAGAGGGGAAAGATCAAACGGTCGCATTGCGTCCTCCTTGCATAAGCGAGGTCACTGTTGAACTGCCGTTTCGATTGAACCCGGCAGATTGAGCGTGCATCCCATCTGGGCCTGCACACTCCAATAGTTAGGTGCCCTCGAAGCCATTTCAAGGGGCGCTGCAGGCTCTTTCTGTCAGGAAATTCGTACCCCGCCCGGCCCGCGACAGACGCTATCTTGCCGGGCCGGTCGGGTGGCGTATGCTACGGATGACATTATTCAATTGAGGGCGCAAAGCCCCATTCCTGGAGGACCCCATGGCCGAGAGCCCGCGCTGGAAGCACAGACCCGAAAATTCAA
Organism: Hyphomicrobiaceae bacterium; assembly: GCA_047971765.1. Taxonomy (GTDB): domain Bacteria; phylum Pseudomonadota; class Alphaproteobacteria; order Rhizobiales; family Hyphomicrobiaceae. The sequence goes on from JBKDZY010000224.1 coordinate 407, forward strand.
CCTGGGGCGACTACGGCCCGGACGATCAGCTTGGCCGCCTCAACGAGATCACGGCCGACAAGGTCCTTCAAGGCATGGCCGAGGTGAAAACCGGAAAAACCTTCTGCTTGTCGATGCCGCTCGACACGCCAGGTGGCAATGCCCTCAACCCGCGCCGCTATCCCCCGCAGCTCCGCCCGACCTTGAGGAACGACAAGCCCAACTGGGGCTACCGTGCCGAGTGGGATCATCCGGGTATGCAGGACGTCGTCAACGATGACATGGTCCTCCTGCACCTTCAGTATTCAACCCAGTGGGATACACTGGCCCACGTCGGCGCCCTGTTCGACGCGGACGGAGATGGTGTCGCCGAGCCCGTGTTCTACAACGGCTATCGCCTGGGCCACGAAGTCGTCGGCCCGATCGACGCCAAGGACGCCGGCAGTGTTCCCGGCACCATGGTGCCCGCCGTTGGCACATCGTCTGCCAACGCGCTCGGCGTCGAGAACATGGCCGAGAAGTGCATCCAAGGCCGCGCCGTGATGGTCGACCTTGAAGCGCATTTCGGACGCGCCAAGAAACCGGTCGACTACGACGACCTGATGCGCATTTTTGCCGCCGACGGCATCAAGGTCGAGCCCGGGGACATGGTGTGCTTCCGCACCGGGTTCGACGAGGTCATTTTCGAAGCCAGGAAGAAGCCAACGCCCGATTGGCTGCACAGCCATTGCTGCGGACTCGATGGCCGCGACGATCGCCTGCTGAAGTGGGTCTCAGATTCCAAGGTGTCCGCCCTCATCGCAGACAACTATGCGGTCGAGATGTACGACGCACCTCCCAAGCCGGGCCAGTGCGTGATGCTGCCCCTGCATAATCACGCCTTGTTCAAGACAGGCGTGAACCTTGGCGAGATCTGGCGCCTGTCGGAACTGGCGGATTGGCTCCGCAAGAACAACCGCAGCAGCTTCCTGATGACGGCTCCGCCACTCAATCTTCCCGGTGCCGTCGGTTCGCCTGCCAACGCCATCGCAACGGTTTAATTGAAACCTGACCTTGTGCCCGTCGGCTCGAGCGGGCCAAGGTTACGCAATCCTTCTTGTCACCAGATGCATACTCAGAGGAGACGGCGCACAATGGATACGATGGAGCGCCCGCAAACCGAATCCGCCCGAAGCAGACAGCACGTCTACGACGCCATCATCATCGGCGCCGGCATTTCCGGCATGTACCAGCTCATCAGGCTTCGCGAACTGGGCCTTGATGTGCGAGTGCTCGAGGCCGGCACCGGCGTCGGCGGCACCTGGTACTGGAACCGCTATCCTGGCGCCCGCTTCGATTCCGAAAGCTATTCCTACGCCTATTCGTTTTCCGAGGAACTACTCGCCGAGTGGAACTGGTCCGAGCACTTCTCCCCGCAACCGGAAACGCTGCGCTACCTGAACTTCGTCGCCGACAAGTTCGACCTGCGACGCGACATCCAGTTCCAGACACGGGTGAAGGCCGCCCATTGGCAGGAAAAGAGCCGCACCTGGAAGATCACAACCGAAAAGGACAAGATCTTCGAATGCCGCTACATGATCACCGCCATCGGCCCCCTGTCCGCGCCGACCATGCCCCGCATCGAAGGCGTCGAGAGCTTCAAGGGCGAGGCCTACCACACGGCCAACTGGCCACGGCACCCCGTCCCCTTCGAGGGCAAGAGGATCGCCGTCATCGGCACCGGCGCAACCGGCGTGCAGACCATCTCGGAGGTAGCCAAGACGGCTGGCCATCTGACCGTTTTCCAGCGCACGCCGAACTGGTGCAAGCCGCTCAACAACAGCAGGATCAAGGACGAGGAACAGGCCGCCCTGAAGGCACGCTACCCCGAGATCTTCGAGCGGTGCGATGCCAGTTTCTCCTGCTTCCTCCACACGCCGGATCCGCGCAGCGCCCTGGAGGTGACCGAGGAGGAGCGCAACGCCTTCCTGGAGCAGCAGTACAATTCCGCAGGCTTCGGCATGTGGCAGGGCAATTTCCGCGACATGCTGACCAACCGCGAGGCGAACCGCCTCATTTCGGAATTTGTCGCCAACAAGATCCGCCAGCGCGTGAAGGACCAGAAGGTCGCGGAGAAATTGATCCCGAAGAACCATGGCTTCGGTACCCGCCGTGTGCCCATGGAAACGAAGTACTACGAGGTCTACAACCAGCCGAACGTCGAACTCGTCGACATCAAGGAAACCCCCATCGAACGCATCTTGCCGACCGGCATCAAGACATCCGATCGGGAGTTCGAGTTCGACATGATCATCTACGCAACAGGGGTTGACGCGGTCACGGGAAGTGTCGACCGCATCGACCTG
>JBKDZY010000225.1:0-2641 GCA_047971765.1 Hyphomicrobiaceae bacterium
ATCGCGTCGATGTCGGCCACGTCCAGTGCTTCGGTATCTCGGCCGAAATCGGCTGTCTGCACGGCATTGATGCGGACAATCTTCTCGCGCGGTCCAAAGTCGATCGCCGCGAGCGCCTCACGAATGGCGCGCCGGGCCGCATCCTTCTGCGCCGGCCCAACGCCATCCTCGATATCGAGAACGACGCCATCCGCCGCAAGCTCGGCCGCTTTACGGATGCGCTCCGGCCGGTCGCCGGGCGTAATGAGAAGGGAGCGTCGCAGGCGCGGCGGGTGTGATGATGTCACGGCGTTGAAGTCCTCAGACGAACATGGCTGTGTCGAGGTCGAGACCGAGCAGATGCCGGCCGACCGTGGCGTAGTGCGTGGGCCGGCCCTGGACCTGCTGCGAGGCGGAGAGCGCATCACGCAGGCGCCGCTCGAATGGAGCCGCCTCGAAAATCGCATTCTGGCCCGCCGCACGGTAGGCGTCGACCGCGATCTGGCACCCTTCGTGGATGGTATGCGTGGAGGCGAGCCGGGCATTCACGCGATGGTCGAGTGTCAGCGGCGATCCCGCATCCACATCCTCCCAGATCTCGCGAAACGTGGCGAGGTGATAGCTGCGAATGGCACGCCAACGCGCCTCGAGGCGGCCAAGCTCGGCCTGGAACATCTGACTCTCCAGCATCGACGAGGCAGCTCCGCGCGCTGTCTTCTTGGCTGCCAGGGCCTTGAGATCGTCGATCATGCCACGGGAGATGCCGAGCATGACGCCGCCGAAGGCCGCCGCGTACATCATGATTGTCGGGAACTTGAACAGCGTGCCGGAAGATTGCACGTCGGCCAGCCGTTCGCGGTCGATGGTATCGCTTGCGGGAATGAAGAGATCCTTGACCGTATAGCTGTCGCTGCCGGTACCCTTGAGTCCCATAACGCGCCACACATCGTGGATCTCGGCCTTCGCGCGCGGCAGCAGCGCCGTGACATCGGCAGGTTTTCCGTCCGGATCGAAGGCTGGCTCGCCGTCCTCGGAAACGATCTTGCAGTGCGCGCCGAGCAGCGTGGCATGGCGGCTGCCGCTGGCAAATGCCCAGGTGCCGCTCACACGATAGCCGCCATCGACGGGAACCGCCGTGCCCTGGATGCCGGCGCCCCACGCCAATACGGCGTCTCGCGGACCGAACAGGCGCTCGGCCGCCTCCGGTGCCAGGAATGAGGCCGACAATGCACAGCCGCCGCCCTGCCCCACGCACCAGGCCGTGCTGGCATCCGCATTGGCGATGATTTCCGCAACTTCCGCGAATGTCGCGAGGTCGATCTCTTCGCCGCCGAGAGATTTGGGCAACGTTACCCTGAAGATGCGGGCGTCGTGCAGCGCCGCCAGCAGATCGGCCGGAAGTTCTCGGTCGGTTTCGATACGTCCCGATGCAGCGCTGATCTGGGCAGCCAGTTTGCGCGTCCGGGCGAGGCAGTCGTGTTGGCCGGGTCTCGGAGCTGCACCATCCATTCTCGCCACCCTCACATCTGGAAATCCGTGGACACGCATCAAGGATAGGCAGCCTCGCTCGGGCTTGGCAAAGGGTCATACGCACGCAAGTCGTCGCGGATGACGTGTCGGGGCGGCACAAGTTTCGCAGGCACCCTGACGCGCAGGGCATCGCAACCAGGAAGACGGGCTCCGGAAAATGGAAGCGCCCGACCCCGGGGGAGGAGGTCGAGCGCTGGCGCTCCGCGCGCATGCGCCGGGAGGGAGTCCGGCGCCGCAGAAGATGTCCTCAGCTAGACGGGGGACACTAGCGATTTTTGTTCGACATCGTCTGCTATGGCTTCAAGATATGAGCGCTTGACAGACTTTCAAGTGCAACAGTGCCGTTTTCACGTTTTATTTACAAAGTTTAACCTTCACACCAATTCGAATCATCGCGAGTCAGCATTTATTCAACGACAGAAATGCGCAAAGCGAGAAAAATCAATTTATAGTTGCAAGTCTTGAAAGGCCGTCGACAGCCTTGAGGCGCAGCGCCCGGTTTGTGTCCGAGGGACGATCCCGGCCAGGACTGAACGTCGCCCATCAGGGCACGTGATTGCAGAACAGGGCGAAGCGTAGGAGGACAGACAGTATCCTGGGGGCCTGTGCTGGTGCAGTCCGTGAGCGCCCCGTGGTCGCGAGCAGCGCATCTCCTAGCCACCTCTGCCCTCAATGGAAGATGGCTCAGGTCGCAACAGTGGTTCAGGCAGCATGCGTCGCCGCTACGGAGCGCCCAGCCGCAGGCTGATGCGGTCCATGAGGGAACACAATCCAGGCCGCTACCGGCGAAACCGGAATTGGTCCAGGTTGGCGTCGGCGTCCAGCGTGAGACGCGGACGCCAGCCTGCGCCTTACTGATCGAATTTCAATTTCGGCATCATGATCTTGAACTCGGAGGGGCTGATCTTGGCCTTGTGGTCCAGGTTCGCAACCTCAACCCGGGTGTCCAGGCCCTGGGCGTCGGTCGTCACCCACTCCTTCAACTCCAGGGTCGGTGTTTTTGTCATGAATATCCGGATCTTGCCGCTGGCGTCCCGGCCCCGGACTCGAAGGCTGACGATCACCATGTCATCGGCTTCCTGCACTTCCAGGATCTCGGCGTCGCGCAGCAGGTCGACAAGGCGGCGCAGCA
>JBKDZY010000226.1:0-1717 GCA_047971765.1 Hyphomicrobiaceae bacterium
GGGGGCGATGGCCACGCGGCTCTCGCCGGGCTGTGGCTCGCGAATCCCGGACATCACAGTCGCCCTGAGATAGGGAGGTTGGCGAGTCACGGACGATAGCGCGTGCTAATCTGGTCGAGCGGCACGGGATCGATGCGGTTGGCCGCGCCCATCCGCGATCAGGAAGGGGCGGCCCGTTGGTTCCGTGCTACAGGCGTTCGAAAATGCCAGCAGCACCCATACCGGTTCCGATGCACATGCTGACCATGCCGTACTTGGCCTGAGTCCGCTGCATGCCGTGGATAATTGTGGCCGTGCGTATGGCTCCTGTGGCCCCCAGAGGATGGCCCAGGGCAATGGCACCACCCAGCGGATTGATTGTCTCGGGATTGAGGCCGAGTTCCTTGGTCACCGCCAGCGCCTGGGCGGCAAAGGCCTCGTTGAGTTCAATCCAGCCCAGGTCATCCTGACGGATGCCGACTTGCTGGAGTACCTTCGGAATCGCCGCGATGGGGCCGATACCCATGATTTCCGGGGCGACGCCGGCGACTGCATAGCCAGCAAAACGGGCGAGCGGTGTCAGGTTGTATTCCTTCAACACCTTCTCGGAAACCAGCAAAACGGCACCGGCACCATCCGACATCTGCGAGGAATTGCCGGCCGTCACCGAGCCTTTGGCATGGAAAACCGGGCGTAGCTTGCCCAGTTTTTCAGCGGTGGAGTCACTGCGCGGCCCTTCGTCGGTAGTGGCTTGCCTGTCTTTCACCCGAACCTTGCCGGTGGCGAGGTCGGGCAAACGCTCCTGAAACGCATACGGCGAGATTTCTGCCGCGAAGTGTCCAGCGGCAATGGCACTGCTGGCGCGGCGATGTGATTCGGCAGCGAAAGCATCCTGTTCATCGCGGCTGATCTGCCACTGCATGGCGACCTTTTCAGCCGTCAGGCCCATACCGTAGGCAATGCCCAGATGTTCATTGTTGAAAATCCCCGGGTTGATCGCTACCTTGTTGCCCATCATCTGGGGCATGGCCGTCATCGACTCGGTGCCGGCCGCGACGATCACATCGGCCAGTCCCAGGCGAATCTGATTGGCAGCATCGGCCACGGCTTGCAGGCCGGAGGAGCAGAAGCGGTTAATCGTGATGCCGGGTACCGTATTGGGCAGGCCGGCCAGCAGGACGCCGATGCGTGCCACATTCATGCCTTGCTCGGCCTCCGGCATGGCGCATCCGACGATGACATCGCCGATGCGTGCCCGGTCGATTGCCGGGCACTTGTCGAGTACGCTCTTAATGGCATGGGCCAGCATGTCATCGGGACGAACATGGCGGAACATGCCGTTGCGCTTGGCCACAGGGAGCCGGGTAGCGGCAACGATATAGGAGACATGAAATTGATTACTCATTCTTGTACTCCTGACAGTCCGTTGCGCAATGGCTTGCCGGTTTCCAGCAAGTGGCGGATCCGTGCCTGGGTCTCCGGGGTTTGCAGGAGTTCGACAAAAAGCTGGCGCTCAACGCCGAGCAGCCATTCCTCATCAACCAGGCTGCCGCCTTCGATTTCACCGCCGCAAATCGCCACGGCTGCCGCACGGGCCACCTTGTAGTCATGCGTTGAAATCATGGCGCCATCCTTCATGTTGACCAGCGCCATTTCCATGAGGGCGATACCCCCCCGTCCTGCCACCGGGATGCTTCGGGGCATCAGTGGCGGCGAGTAACCGGCTTCGGCGAGGCAG
>JBKDZY010000227.1:0-5180 GCA_047971765.1 Hyphomicrobiaceae bacterium
GGCCATGCGCCGCCACCGCCGTTCACCGGATGCGCGGTTTGCAAAGGTCGAGCCTGCACATGTGCGCAAGGTTCTGTCGCGCATTCGCCGCGATGGGCCGATCAGCATCCGCGACATCGACGATGATGTGCTGGTGCAGAAGGATCATGCCTGGGCCAGCCGCAAGCCATCGAAACGCGCGCTCCAGATGGCGTTCTACTCCGGGGATGTCACGGTCAATGAGCGTCTCGGAATGCTCAAGCGCTACGAGTTGACGGACCGTCATTTCGATTGGGAGCAGAAGCCGCGCCCTGCAACGGAGCGGCAGGTTCTGGACTACCTGCTTGACCGGGCGCTGCTGGCACAAGGAGTGATCAGTCTCGAGTCTGCCTGCTATCTCGATGCCGGACGCAAGCCTGCCCTGCGCACCGTGATCGAAGGGCGCGTGAAGCGGAAGGCGCTGCTGCCTGTCACCATCGAAGGCATGGACGACGTGCCACACTGGGTTGCGCCCAACGTGCTCGATGCCGGGAACGAGGCTGGCGAACCGCAGGTGCGGCTTCTGTCTCCCTTCGACCCGCTGGTCATTCAACGACGGCGGCTGCGGCAGTTCTTCGGATACGAGCATCTGTTCGAGGCCTACGTGCCCAAGGCCAGGCGCGTATTCGGGTATTTCGCGTTGCCGGTTCTGGTTGGCGACGCCATCGTGGCGGCCATTGACCTCAAATGCGACCGCGCGGGGAAAGCGCTGCTGATCCAGAACTGGACATGGATGGCGAACAAGAAGAGCCGGTCGATGAAGGCCATGATCGAGTCCGAACTGGACCGGTTCGAGCGATTCCAGCTCGCCTTCGATGACGGGGCGGGTGAGGACGTGGCGTGACGCGGCGCTTGCCGGCTGAACCGCAGTCGCGGCCTGAGCGTTTCCACCCACGCCGGAAACGCTATAGCCCGCGATGGCCAACCTGTCCCGGGATCCGGCGAACCCGATCCCTGTTGGGTGTGCTTGTATTCCCGGACGAATTTCTTGAAGTTGGCGTGGAGCAGCGAAGGTTTCTTGATTTGGAATAATTCCAACCTTCTGATTTCTAGGTATTTTTTATTTTCCTGGCGTGATGTTTGAGATACGTAAAGCGCATTGACCGCGCATGATCCGGGAGGCTCGCCTTGACCTCAGACCTCGACTTCGTGGCGCTTGGCCACGCCCGGCCGGGCCTCAAAGGTGTCATCCAGTGCATCAAGACGGAAGGTGGATGGGGGGGCATCGACCAGGAGGAGCTGGAACAGCGGCTGCTGGAGCTGGGCTTTGTCGAAGGTGCGCCGATCGAGGTCCTGCATGAAGGATTGTTCGGCAGGGACCCGATGGCGGTTCGGGTTCACAATGTCACTGTGGCGTTGCGGCGGCGGGAGGCCATGGCCATCCTGGTGACGGAGACTGCTATCCGATGAGCAGTGCTGTCACGCAGGGGCAGGGGGCGCTACGTATCGCGCTGGTCGGGGCTCCGAATTGCGGCAAGACGTCGCTCTTCAACGCCCTGACGGGCAGCCGCCAGAAGGTGGCCAATTATCCCGGCGTCACGGTCGAGCGAAAGTCCGGCCAGATCCAGTTGTCACCGGAGTTCGACGTCCAGGTCATTGATCTCCCTGGCACGTACTCGTTGCGCGGACGCAGCCCCGATGAGGTGGTGACGCGGGATTTCGTGCTGGGAAACATGGTGGGTGAAAAGCCGCCCGATGTCGTGCTTTGTGTCGTCGATGCGACCAGCATGCGCCTCGCGCTGCGGCTTGTTCTCGAACTCAAGCAGACCGGCAGGCCGCTGCTGCTGGTCCTCAACATGATCGACATCGCGCGGCGGCGAGGGATCGAGATCGACCTTGCGAGGCTCGAAGCCGAACTCGGTGTTCCCGTCGTCGTGTCAACGGCTGTCCGCCGGGGCGGAGTGGAAGAGCTGATCGACCGGATCCAGGCGTTGGCCTCGTCGCGCCTGCCGGAAAGTGGGCCATCGACCTGGCATCCGCCCAGGACCTCGCAACTGCGGGCTGCCCAGAGAGAAGCCGATCGCATCATCCGCGTTTGCGTCAGCGAACCAGAGCGGCCCGATACGGTAACGCGGCGTATCGACAATGTGCTGCTGCATCCGGTTTTTGGGCTGGTTTTCCTGCTTGTCGTGCTGTTCGTCATGTTCCAGGCGGTGTTCACGGGCGCGCAACCTGTCATGGATTTGATTGCGCACGGGTTCGATTGGCTCGGTCGTCAGGTGCACAGCGTCCTGCCTGTGGGGCTCGTGCAGGACTTCATCCAGAACGGCATCATTTCAGGTGTGGGCAGTGTGCTGGTGTTCCTGCCGCAGATCCTGATCCTGTTCCTGTTCATCCTGCTACTGGAAGACTTCGGCTACATGGCGCGGGCGGCGTTTCTCATGGATCGGCTCATGGGAAACGCCGGGCTTCACGGGCGAGCCTTCATTCCGCTGCTTTCGAGTTTTGCCTGCGCCATTCCTGGCATCATGGCCACGCGTGTGATTGATGATCCGCGCAATCGCATCACGACCATCCTGGTCGCCCCATTGATGACCTGCTCGGCGCGCATTCCGGTCTACACGCTCATCATCTCGGCTTTCATTCCTGCTCGTCTGCTGTGGGGCTGGGTCAGCCTGCAGGGCCTGGTCATGTTCGGGCTCTATGCCATCGGGATCATGAGTGCACTGGTGGTCGCGTTCCTGACCAACTACTTCGTCTGGCGCGAGCATCCGACACCGCCGTTCATGCTGGAGTTGCCCGACTACAAGATGCCGCGCTTGCGCAGCATCGCCATCGGCCTGCTGACGCGCGCGCGCATCTTCCTGAGGCGTGCGGGGACAACGATCTTCTCGATGATGGTGGTGATCTGGTTCCTGGCGTCGTTTCCGCGCCCGCCTGTTGGCGCCGTGGAGCCGGCCATCAACTACAGCATCGCAGCCATTGCCGGGAAATTCATCCAGCCGCTGCTGGCGCCAATCGGTTTCAACTGGCAGATCAGCGTCGCGCTCATTCCGGGCATGGCCGCGCGCGAGGTTGCCGTTGCGTCGCTTGGGACCGTCTATGCCATCGACGGGGGAGAGGAGGCGCCGGCCCGGATCGGAGCCATGCTCGCGCAGCAGTGGTCTCTTGCGACGGCGCTGGCCTTGCTGGCGTGGTACATCTTCGCGCCCCAGTGTGCCTCGACGCTTGCCGTCATCCGCCGCGAGACAGGATCGTCGAAGTGGATGATGGTTTCTTTCGGCTATATGATCGTGCTGGCCTATCTCGCAGCGTTCATCACCTACCAGACTGCGGTTCTGTTCGGCGCAGGCTGATCCGGCCTGAGAGCGGCCAGACTTCAGCCGTTCGAGACGGGAACGGAAGAGCGCCGGTCCGCCACCTCGCAGGGAGGGACGGCGTCTCCTCCGAGAGCCCCGCTGTGCTGCTGCTGTCGTCGCCTGTGGACGTGCAGCGCCACGGCATCATCATGCAGCGTCCGCCTGCGCGGTTGTCATGGTGTCGCCGGCCACGGTCGTGCGCCGCATATCGCGGGGCAGGCTCGAGTCATAGCGGCGGACCCGGTGGAGCACCTGGCGGTTGTCCCAAACGACAAGATCGTTCTGGCGCCATTTGTGCGCATAGACATACTTGGGCTGGGTGGCGTGCTCGGTGAGGTCGCGCAGGATAATGCGTGCCATGGGCATGGATTGGCCGAGGATATTGCCCGCATGGGACGAGAGGTAGAGCGACTTCCTGCCCGAAACAGGATGGGTGCGCACGAGGCTTTGGCGCACGGGCTTGAACAGCTGCCGTTCCTCGTCGGTGAAGTCGAGGAAGCCCAGAGAGCCGCGGCTGTACATCAGCGAATGTTCGCACACCATGTCGGCGATCTCGGCCTTGGTGGCGTCGTCAAGATCATCATAGGCGGCGCGCATATCGGCAAACTCGGTATTGCCCCCCTTGGGGTTGATGAGGCGGCAGGAGAGCAGCGAGTATTTGGCCGGCACGGCGCGGAACGAGCTGTCCGAATGCCAGAGCATGTTGCCGATGTTGAAAAGGTGTTGGCGACTGTCCTGAGGCAACGGCTTGCCGTCCTTGCCCAGGTTGGAGACGTCGTTCATGCCCTGGGCCAGACGCTTGTCCGCGGCCTTGGTGATGTTGCCGCCGCGCGAGTTCTCGATCTCGCCGAAATTGACCGTGAAGGCCATCTGCTGTTCGTCGGTCAGCTTCTGGTCGTGGAAGACAAGCACTGCATACTTGTCCATGCCGGCCTCGATGGCGGCTACATCCTCTTGCGAGAGGGGCCTAGTCAAGTCAACGCCGGACACCTCACCGGCGAAGACAGGGGTAAGTTGGCGAATCTGCACTGGCATGGGCATGTCCTCCGTGTCGTTTCATGCGGCCTTGTCGATGGCTGCTGACGTCTCAAAAGAGGATGCTAGGGCAAGTTCGCGGCGCTGAATAGTCCGGACATGGCTGACCATCCAGGCCGGACGCCGGTACCGTTCGGCGTTCCCGTTTTCGTCGCTTCAGCGGCGGCGGTTGAACCGATTGACGGTATCCAGCGCCATCCAATTGGCCTGGAAGAGCGCTAGTGCAACCAGCAGCATCCAGATGTTGGTTGGCAATGCGTACCAGATGCACAGGGCGGTGACGCACAGGCCAAGTGCAGCCACCACCCGCGTTGCCCAGGTGGGGCCGATGATGGGACCCAACAAGGTGTCGAGTGTTTGTCCCCCGTCGAGTGGAAAGGAGGGCAGCAGGTTGAAGATCATGAGATAGAAATTGATCGAGGCCAGAACGGCGACAGCGCTGAGCAGGGCCGGCTTGCCGAGGTGAATGGCCTGTATCACCAATCCGTCGAAGATCTTCCAAAGCAGGAAGTTCATGGCGGGGCCGGCCAGGAAAATGATGACGCGGGCGATCACGGAGCGAGGCAACGACGTCGAAAAATGCGTGATGCCGCCGAGGCCACCGATCTCTATTCCCACAAGGCCGACCTTGAAGAGGCGGGCCGCCAGCATGTGTCCAACCTCATGCAGCAGAATGGACACCAGGATGCCGATGATCACGACGATGCCAATCGAGAACATCTGGGTGTTGCCGGAGGTGAAATAGGGGTAGCTGAACAAGATCAAAATCAGCACGAGGAACATGTCGAGGAAGATTGGCACGCCACCTATGCTGCCAAGCTCGAGCTT
>JBKDZY010000228.1:0-4506 GCA_047971765.1 Hyphomicrobiaceae bacterium
GCTCAAGGGCGTCGCCTACAAGGCCATCGGCGCGGACGGTCTCTTGCGGCGTAACCTTCTCATCTACGGGCTCGGCGGCCTGATCGTGCCCTTCATCGGCATCAAGGCGATCGACCTCATCATCACCGCCATCGGTCTCGCCTGATCAAAGGAATGCATCCCATGACCATTTTCTGTCTGCTTCTCGGCCTTGCCGTCTTCGGGCTTCTGCTCGTCATGACCAACGCCGTCGACCGGGCCTGACCTTCCAGCGATGTCGGAGACATTTCGATGCTGATACAATCCATACTCTTCGTCGTCCTCGTCGTTGGAGGCACGGCACTCATCTCCTGGCCACTCGGCCGTTACATGAAATGGGCAATGGACCCGGCCAGCCCATCGGCTGGTATTGCGGGCTGGAAAACTCGCGCCATGCGGGCTGTCGGCGGCCCCCTGACTGCGCAGGACCAGGACTGGAAGCGCTACATGGTCGCCATGCTGGCCTTTAACGTGGTCATGTTCGTGATCACCTATGGCATTCTGGCGCTTCAGCAATATCTGCCGCTCAACCCGGACGGCAAGGAAGCTCTGGAGGGCAGCCTGATCTTCAACACGGCCGCCTCGTTCACCTCGAACACGAACCTCCAGCACTATTCGGGTGAAGTATCGCTGAGCTATCTGTCGCAGCTTGCCGGCCTGATGTGGCTCCAGTTCGTATCGGCGGCCACCGGCATCGCGGCACTCGCCGCGCTGGCCCGCGGTCTGGCTGGTCGTCCGCTGGGCAACTTCTTCATCGACGTGCAGCGGGCCTCCTTCCTTGTGCTGCTTCCAGTCGCCTTCATCGTCGCAGTTCTGCTGGTTCTTGGCGGTGCGCCTATGACCTTCGACGGTGCGGCGATCGCGACCACCCTGGAAGGTGTGCAGCAGACCATCGCGAGAGGTCCGGTGGCGGCGTTCGTCACGATCAAACAACTCGGTACCAATGGCGGCGGCTTCTTCGGCCCCAACTCGACCCATCCGCTCGAGAACCCCAGCTTCTGGACCAATATCCTGGAAATGTTCGCCATCATCATCATCCCGATGGCGTGCGTGTGGATGTTCGGCCGGATTATCGGCCGCATGCGCCACGCAGGCGTTATCTTCGCGGTGATGCTGGCCTTCATCGCGGTCAAGATCACGGGTGCCGTCTATTTCGAGACCGCTCCTACCCAGGCTTTTGCCAACCTGCCCATCGAGCAGACCGTGGGAAATCTTGAAGGCAAGGAGATGCGCTTCGGCCCCACCGGTGGCCCGCTCTGGTCGGTGCTGACGACTTCGACATCCAACGGTTCGGTCGGTGCGATGCACGACAGCCTCAACCCGATGAGCGGTCTAATGCCGATGGTGGGCATGTGGCTCAACTCAACCTTCGGCGGCGTCGGTGTCGGCATGATCAACATGTTCCTCTATATCGTTGTCGGCGTCTTCATCGCCGGCATGATGATCGGCCGCACGCCTGAATATCTCGGCTGGCGCGTGGAGTCGCGGGAGGTGAAGTTCGCGCTGTTCGCGCTGCTTGCCCACGGCCTGTTCATTCTGGGCGGCACGGCGATCTTCGCGGCGACGCCATGGGGCGCTGACACGCTCAACAATGTCGGCCCGCACGGTTTCAGTGAAATCCTTTACGAGTTCACCTCCTCGGCGGCGAACAACGGCTCCGGCTTCGAGGGGCTCGGCGACAACACCGTGCCCTGGAATATCGCAACCGGCATCGTGATGCTGCTCGCGCGGTTCATTCCGATCATCCTGCCGCTTGCCATTGTCGGCTCGCTGTCGGCCAAGCGTCGCAGCGCGGAATCGAGCGGCACACTCAGCGTCGAGGGCGGTGTCTTCGCCACCATGCTCGCCGCCACCATTGTCGTCATTGGCGCGCTCACCTTCTTCCCGGCGGCGACGCTCGGGCCGATCGCCGAGCACGTCATGTTCATGAACTGATCCGGAGACCGGAACCATGCAATCACTACTCGCAAGTATCCGCATCGCAGCGGCGACCATGTTGATCTGTGTCGCCGGTTACGCCACCGCCGTCTGGGCCGTCGCGCAGGCGATTTCGCCCGACACCGCCAATGGTTCGCTGATCACTAACACAGACGGAACAATCATTGGCAGCCGCCAGATCGCACAAGACTTTACGCGCCCCGAATACTTCTGGCCGAGGCCTTCGGCTGTCGACTACAATGGCGCCGGCGCAGGCGGCAGCAACAAGTCACCGACCAGCACGGATATTGCCGACCGGGGCCGGGAGATAGTCGAGCGCTATCGCGCGACGCCGGAGAACCCGATGCCAGCCGATCTTGCTGCGGCATCGGGCTCCGGCCTCGACCCGAATATCTCCGAGGCAGGTGCGCTTTACCAAATCGCTCGGGTCGCCAATGCACGAGGGCTGGACCGAGCTCAGGTTGAGGCCCTGGTTCGCAGCACGGCCTTCTCACCGGGCGGCTTTCTGACCCAGGACCGTATCGTCAACGTGCTCGAACTCAATCTCGCGCTCGACCGATTGTAGGTGCGGTAGCGGCAGAGGTTCCGTGGCTGCCGCCACTATCATGACGGGAGTTGAAAATGAACGGGCAAGATCTGACAGGCAACACAAAGCGGCCATCCCCTGAAGCTCTCCTCGAAAGGGCGGAGCAGGAGATGCGCGGCCGTCTTAAGATCTTCCTGGGCGCAGCGCCAGGCGTCGGCAAAACATACGAAATGCTGATGTCCGGCCGCGCGCGAAAGTCGGACGGCGAAGATGTCGTCATTGGCGTGGTCGAGACTCACGGGCGTAAAGAGACCGAGTCGCTCGTTCGCGGCCTGGACGTCATCCCGAGAGCGAAAGCCGGATATAAGGGCCAACTTCTTGAGGAGATGGACCTTGATGCTGTGATCGAGCGCAATCCGCAACTCGTGCTCGTTGATGAGTTGGCTCACACCAATGCTCCCGGCAGCCGTCACCCAAAGCGCTATCTCGATGTTTTGGAAATTCTCGAGCACGGGATCGATGTCTACACGACGCTCAATATCCAGCATCTCGAAAGCCTGAATGATGTAGTCGCGCAGGTCACGCGCATCAGGGTTCGCGAGACGATTCCGGACTCGGTCATCGATCGGGCGGATGATGTAGAGATCATCGACTTGACACCCGATGACCTGATCAAACGCTTGCATGAGGGTAAGGTCTATCTCCCGAAGACCGCCAGGCGGGCGATAGAGAACTATTTTTCACCCGGTAACCTGACCGCGCTTCGCGAACTGGCGTTACGGCGCACGGCACAGCGGGTCGATCAGCAATTGCTTTTGCAAATGCGCCAGAGCGCGATCGAAGGTCCTTGGCCGGCCGGCGAACGCATCCTGGTTTGCATAAGCGAGGATCCGCGGTCCGTGGGCCTTGTTCGGTATGGAAAGCGCCTTGCCGACCGCCTGCACGCCCAATGGGCGGCGCTTTATGTCGAGGGTCGGCGCAATCTGCGTCTGGACGAAGATGAGCGCGATCGTATAGCCGAAGCGCTTCGGTTAGCTCAGAACCTTGAAGGCGATGCCATCACGATCCCCGGTGGGGACAGCCGCATCTCAGACGACGTCATCGCCTATGCACAGGCAAACAACTTTACGCATATCGTCATCGGCAAGAGCAGCCGCTCACGCTGGTTTGAGATCCTGAACGGCTCCGTGGTGCATGAGCTGGTTCGTCGAGCCGGCAACATCAGCGTCCACGTCGTCGCCGGCAGCAAGGAGACTGAACTTCGCGCATCCAGAAGGTCTGTGGAAACGACCAATCTCCGGCGTCATCCTAGCTGGCTGGCCTATGCGAAATCGACACTTGTCGTTGCTGCTGCGATCGGGATCGGCATGCTACTTTGGCCCTGGATTGGGGTCGAGCACATCGGCCTAATCTTCCTGACGGCGGTCGTAGCGGCCGCCGTATGGTGCGGGCTCCTGCCTTCGCTCTATGCGAGCGTGGTATCCGCGGCCAGCTATAACTTTTTCTTCACGGATCCCTATCACACGTTCTTAATTTCGCGCCCACGCGAAATCCTTTCTGTCGTGTTCTTTACGATAGTGGCAATTATCGTATCGAACGTAGCCGGCCGCGCGAGATCGCAGACGATTGCCGCCAGGGCAAGAGCTCGCACGACAGAATCCCTCTATTCATTCAGTCGCAAACTAGCCGGTGCCGGCACTCTCGACGACGTCCTGTGGGCCTCGGCGCATCAGATAGCTTCAATGCTCAAGCTGCGCGTCGTTATCCTTCTTCCCGAAAACGGCACCGTGGCGGTCAGGGCAGGCGTCCCCCCGGACGATACGCTTGTCGATGCCGACATAGCCGCTGCGCGATGGGCTTGGGAACACAACCGGCCTGCCGGACGTGGCGCAGATACTCTACCCGGTGCAAAGCGCCTCTATCTGCCTTTGATCACTGGAAAAACGGCCGTCGGCATCGTCGGGCTCGACAGTGACAAGGAAGGGCCGCTTTTAACTCCTGAGCAACAGCGGTTGCTCGACGCG
>JBKDZY010000229.1:0-5318 GCA_047971765.1 Hyphomicrobiaceae bacterium
AACATTGGAGGAAACAACCCATGGCCTACACGCTTGAGCAACTGAGCCAGGATATCCATGCAGCCCTGAAGGCAGACAGCGGTCCGGCCGGCAAGGAGAAGGTGTGCTCGCTTGTTTCGAAAGCCCTGCTCGACAAGGAGTTTGTCACCAGCAACGTGACCCCTGAAGCCTGCAAGCCCCGCAAGGTCCTCTACGAGGATCCCGATCTTGGCTTCTGCATTTGTGGGCATGTCCACATCGAACCGCACACCGGCAGCCCCCACGATCATGGTCCCACCTGGGCCATTTACGGCTTGGCGGAAGGCACCACTGAAATGACCGACTGGAAAATCGTCAGCAAAGGGGCGGGCGAAACGCCATCACTGGTCGAGAAGGTGAAGAGCTACGAATTGAAGCCCGGCGATTGTCATTTCTACGCTCCCGGCGCAGTGCACTCCCCGAGATGGAGCGGACCGACGAAGCTGATCCGCATCGAGGGCGGCAATCTCGATCACATCAAGCGATCGAACATCAAGGCTGCCTAGGCACAAGGCCGAAACCACAGGCGACAGGGCTGCCGGAGCGATCCGGAAGCCCTTTTCAATACAGGCATTGTCATGCCTTACCACTCACGATGACGGCTTGGGCGGCGGCATCTTCTCGAAGCGTGGAATATCGGTTGCGGTCAGATCCCAGGGTGGCTGGTCCTTGGTGTAGACGATCCTGTCGGCCTTGAACCAGTCGCTGTTGTCCATCGCGCCGACCGCAATGCCGATGACACCGGAACGCGATGAGTTCTGCGCAAACATCCGGCTGCCGCACTTCGGGCAGAACGCACGTTCGACCGTATTGCCGCTGTCAGCCTTCACCGCAAAACGCGCCGTCCCCCTGGTGATCATCACGTCGTCAGCCTTGAAGAAGGCAAGCGACATATGTCCGGTGCCGGATGCACGCTGGCAATCCTTGCAATGGCACTGGCCCGTCATCACGGGCCCTGCACGAACGGAAAACACCACGCTGCCACACAGGCAACGTCCTTTCGCAAACACGCCTTCAGCCACGTTTCTTCCTCCCCATGTGCGCCCCCGCAGGCGTCATGGTGTCAATCCCGCGCGAACCCGAGATGCCCGATCTGGCATTCGACCCTCTGGACCCCCGGAATGTCGTGCATCAGGCGGACAGCCTCCGCGATCATCCTGTCATCGCTGAGCGCACCCTTGAGCACAACCCTGCCATCATCGACCTGTGCGTCGATACCGAGCGCGGACGTGGAGCTGCCGAAGCGCTTGTCGAGCGCCGAGTGCACCTTCGACAGGATGAGCTGGTCCGCAAGCGCCTTGCGCGAAACCTCGGTTTCCTTGAAGGGCGCCGACTCCAGCACCTCCACGATATGATCCACACAGTCCTTCACCGGAATTCGCGCGGTATTGAGAACCAGCGCGTAGAGCGCCGGATCGGTCCAGTTAATGCCAAACAACCGTTGCATGGTGCCGTTGTGCGCGGAGTCGTTCTTCTCGATCTCACGGCGCGCCATCGCCCGGTCCGCGATGCCGATCCGCTCCATCAGGACCCGCTCACGGTCCGCCATCGGCGCGCAGATACGCACGCACAACGCATGAGGCACATCCCGCAGGAGATAGGTCGCACCCCACCCCCTGATCAGCACGTTGCCTTTCGCCGCAAGCTCAAGAATTTCCTCGGCCGTGTAGCGCGACATGCGGGTGCGGTCGATCCGCCACCTCTGCAGCAGGGATGACTCGCCTTCCAGGAATCGCTGTACCTCGCTTTCGCGCATACCGGACCGCTCGGCAATATCCTGGGCGACCAGTTCGTGGTGCACAACGACCAGCCCCAGCCGCTCTGCAAGGCCGGCAGCCACATCCCTGCCGAGCGTTGCCATCTCACGCGTCATCGCAATGACAGCCATGGCATCCTCCTGTTATTGTTAGAGGGGCGGCATGTCATCTGCCATATCGGCACCCGACGACTGACCGCCAGGGCCCCTCGTTTTCGTAGCTTGGATTGAGCCTAGCATTGAATGTCCGCCGCGCGAACAAGGCTGCTGAGCAGGTGCACCATTTCAGCTTCAGATATGCCGGCGGTGCCCGACAATGACCAGCGCGACGCCGGCGATGATACCCACCACAGCCGGCAGCACCTGCCATTCCACGACAATCGGGTCCAGCACCCCGATACCGACAAACAGTTCCTGCACCGCCAGCGTCACGATCGGGATCAACGCCGTCGTCGCGACGAAAACTTCCGTCCCGAGCTTAACGACCGTGGAAAAGCCGAGATACTGCACGGACGTGAGCACCACCAGTCCAACCAGCAGCCCGATGAAGATCCCGTCCGGAGCCAGGAGTTCGCCCGTGGCCGGAACCCATGCGGGCCGCACCGCCAGGCCATGGCTGGCAGCCCATGAGAACACGGCCAACCCGGCGAGGCCGATCAGGCTGGTCGTCATCAGCATCAGGCCCGTCACCCGCATTTTCTGCAGGATGGTTCGGGCCGCCCTGTTCCAGGGATGAAATTCCGCCCCGAACGAGCGTGCGCTCATGATGAAGCCGCAGGCAGCTCCCAGCACCAGGCTGAGAAGCGGCGCATCCGTCGCCATCCGTGGAACGTACCAAAGCACCGCTGCAACGATGATCGCCCCGCCAAGCACCATCAGCAGCGAGGGAATGCGGCCACGCAGCACCATCCCGAGCACCATGGAGATCGGCACCCCGAGCCGGACCAGAATGCTCCCGTCGGTCGGTGTCGTGTAGGTGAGCAGGACGTAGTAGACGGCTTCCATCCCGATGATACCGGCCCCCACCATGAGGCTGAGGGGATGGCGCATCACCCGCCACCAGTCGCGTCCCACCCCGCCAATCAGGAGCAGCGCCACGGCAGCCGAGGGCATGGCCCAGACCAGCATGGTCAACGGCTTCACGCCCCACTGGTTGCCAAGCCGGTAGGCAATGTTCAGCCCCGAGAGCGCCACCGCGAACAGCACCGCATCCAGCATCCCCCCGCGAACGGAAGCCTCCGTGGTCCCGGTCGGTTGCGCCATCAGGTGCCCTCCCCGTCCGCAGCCTCTTGCACGCCTGCTCCCTCAATGGAGGCCGCCGGCGCTCCCCATCGCGCGAAATGAACGGAGGTGTCTCCCCAGGTGCGCTCGAACAGGACAGAAAAACCATCCGGCCAGGTGATGGTCTGGCGCGCGTTTTCTTCCAGAACGGCAAGCCCGCCGGCCACCAGCCAGCCACCTTGCGCCGCCGAATGGAGCGCCAGTTCACCCAGTCCCTTGCCATAGGGTGGGTCGGCGAACACCAGATCGAACTGTTCGCGCGGCAAGGCCGAGCCAAGCCGCGTCGCATCGCGCCGGTAGATGCGCGTCTGCCCCGCCAATCCGAATGTCTCGATGTTCCGCCGGATCAGCGACCGCGGTTCGATGCCGTCATCGACAAAGAGACACGATTGCGCACCGCGCGAGATCGCTTCGAGGCCCAGCGCGCCTGTCCCCGCGAACAGGTCCAGAACGCGCGCACCCTCCAGCCCGAAACCATCAATGCCATGCGTCAGGATATTGAACATCGCCTCCCTGACCCGGTCGGAAGTCGGGCGCGTGCGGTCATCCTTCGGCGTGGCAAGCGGCCGCCCGCGCAGCGTTCCGGAAACAATACGCATTATGTTGCTGCCTTGTCGCGCGGGCGCCCCTTGGTGCGCTTGCCCCCGGCAGGGCTCCGCGCTCCCGGCTTCGGCTTTGGCGCGTTCCGCTCGTCCTGTCCGCCAGTCTTCCTCTTGAAGCCCCGCACGGGCTTTCGTCCCGGTTGAGCGTCGTCGCCTGCGGTCTCAGCGCGCGGCAATCGCCCCGCATTGCGCGTCTCGGGCATACCAAGCTCGCGCGCAATGGCCGCTCCAAGCTGTTCTGCCAGCACCCGTCGGCGGACGACCTCGACACCTCCTGGCGCAAGATCCAGAAGCTGGAATGGCCCATAGGAGACACGGATCAGACGGTTCACATCCAGCCCGAGATCCGCCAGCACACGCCTGACCTCGCGATTCTTGCCTTCCCGCAGACCGACCGTCAGCCACGCATTGGCGCCCTGCTGCTTGTCGAGTGAAGCCTCGATCGGACCGTATTCCACCCCATCGACGGTGATGCCGTCCTTGAGCTTGTCGAGAGCGCCCTGGCTGACGCGCCCATGGGCCCTGACCCGGTATCGCCTGAGCCAACCGGTCTGTGGCAACTCGATGTGCCGCGCCAGCGCGCCGTCATTGGTCAGCAGCAGCAGCCCTTCCGAACTGACGTCGAGCCGGCCGATGGAAATCACGCGCCCCATCTCTGGAGGCAGCTTCTCGAACACCGTTGGCCGTCCTTCGGGGTCCTTGTGCGTTGTCACCAGCCCTTTCGGCTTGTAGTAGCGCCAAAGACGCGGCGGTTCCTGCACCGGCAACGGCTTGCCATCGACCTCGATCCTGTCGCCGGGCGAGACCTCGAGGGCAGGGGAGGACAACGTCTTCCCATTGACCTTGACCCGGCCTTCCCCGATCCAGCGTTCGGCATCACGCCGGGAACACAGCCCCGCGCGCGCCATCGCCTTGGCAATGCGCATCGGCTCCAGGATCTCGCCCGCTGCAGCGGCCGCCTCGGCTTCACCGACGCTACCGCGTCCAGTACCGCCCTTGCGGGCAACCAGCGGCTTCCTCCGTGGTTTCGGCTTGTCGGCGTTCACGGGACGCTCGTCTGGCTGCGAACGGCTCCGGCCCTCCCACGGCTTCGCCTTCGCCAGCGGTTTCTTGCGCATTGAACGCGAACTACCCGGTTTTCCGCGCGGCGGAGCGCCGCGATCATCGGTTCTTTGTGTCATGGCCGCAGGGTCGCAACGCTCATTGTTTTGAATTTCAGGAAATGGCTCGGCGGAGAGACCACCTCCCAGCCGCCATCGGGACCCGCTCAGTGTCCCTCTGTCCTGATATTGATCACGCGGCCGCAGTGCTTGCAATGGATGGCGTCGTGATCATGCCGCAACAGCCCGCAATCGGGACACGCCGTGCGGATCTGCTGTGGCCGGAAGATCGCCTGCACCAGCCGAAGGAAGAGGCCGAAGCCGGCAATCATGATCGCCACCGCCAGCAACCGGCCGGTCGTGTCGCTCATCACGATGTCACCATAGCCGGTAGTCGTCAGCGTCGTCGTCGTGAAATAGAGCGCATCGACATAGTTGTTGATGCCTGGGTTAACCCTGACCTGGAACACGAAAACGATGGCGGACATCACGAACACGAAGATGATCAGCGAGATGGATGCCTCGATGACATCCTCATATCGCCGGAACGCGCTCGAGATT
>JBKDZY010000230.1:0-9013 GCA_047971765.1 Hyphomicrobiaceae bacterium
TTGCCGTGACGTTGACGAGATCGGCAATGCTGATCGAGCTGATCCACATTTTGCGGCCGTCGAGAATGAAATCGTTCCCGTCGCGCCGGGCGCGTGTCGCGATTGCGCGCGTGTCGGAGCCCCCGGCCGGTTCGGTGGTTGCTGTGCAGGCGATCCGCCTCGCCGCGACAAGGTCGGGCAGGAAGCGTTCGCGCTGTTCCGGTGTGCTGTCGAAGTGGATGCGTGCCGCGGTGACTTCATGAGACAGCACGCCGAAACCCACTGCCGGTGGCAACTGCTCGTACATGAGGCCGAGCGTCAACGCGGGCAAGCCAGCACCACCGTCCTTTTCCGGAATACGCGGTGCGGTCAGGCCGAGCGCTGCGCAGATCTCGAGAATGCGCTGCATGGCCGCCTTGGGGAGCGGCTCATTGGCGGGATGAGCCTTCAGGATCGGGATGATGTCCCGCCGCGTCATGGCGGCTGTCGAATCCTGAATGAGCTTCTGCTCGGACGAGAACTGGAAATCCATGGCGTTTGGTCTTTTCTCGTTCAGCGGTGGCGGGGCTTGCGCTTTTCACGGAACGCGGCGGCGGCTTCCTTGGCTTCATCGGTATTGTAGTAGAGATTGACGGCCTTGAAGCCCAAACCGCTGATGCCGCGAATGCCTTCGGTGTCGGCGTTGAAGGATGCCTTGGCGATGGCCAGTGCAGTCGGGCTCTTGTCGAGGATCTCATCGCACCAGCGCCGTACCTCCGTATCGAGTTCGGCATCCTCGACAACCTGGTTGACCAGGCCCATGGCCAAGGCTTCCTCGGCGCTGTAGCGGCGGCACAGGTACCAGATCTCGCGGGCCTTCTTTTCCCCGACGACGCGGGCGAGCAGTGCCGTGCCATAGCCAGGATCGACGGAGCCGACCCGCGGGCCGACCTGACCGAACTGGGCCGAGCGTCCGGCGATGGCGAGATCGCACAAGGTGACCAGCACGTTTCCGCCACCGATGGCGTAGCCGCGCACCTTCGCAATGACGGGCTTGGGGACATCGCGGATGGCGGCATGGAGAAGTTCGACGGGCACGCCAATGGCGCCACGGCCATGACGATCCGACTTCGGCGCCGATGTATCTCCGCCAACGCAGAAGGCCTTGTCGCCCGCACCCGTGAGCACGATCGCACCGATGGACTTGTTCCAGCCGGCTTCCAGAATGGCCTCGGTGATTTCCTCGTACATGCCGACGCGAATGGCGTTGAGGCGGTCCGGGCGGTTCAAGGTGACGGTGGCGACACCGTCTCGTTCTTCATAAAGGACGTCGCGGAATTTCGGAGTTGTCATGTTTGGCTCGCTCGCGTGTTGGGGCGCATGGCGATGCGCTGAAGCGTTGAGGGTGGAGGTGGCTGGTGAGGGGGCAGGGTGCGGGTGGACACGCTCCCGGTCAGGGCATGGCGAAGCCGCCATTGACGCTCAACACCTGGCCGGTGATCCAGCTCGCCTCGTCACTGGCGAGGAACGCGATGGCTGCGCCGATGTCTTCGGGTTCGCCGATGCGGCCGAGAGGATACATTTTCACGACGGCCTTCTGGCGTCGCGCATACTTCTCCTCGCCCATCTGGGAGAGCAGGTTTGCCTCGCGCTCCTGGCGCAGCTCGGTGTTCGTCGCGCCCGGCGATACAACATTAAGTGTCACACCGCTTCTTCCCACTTCCTGCGCCACCGATTTGATCAGCGCGATGACGCCGCCTTTGGCCGCCGCGTAGTACGAGAGGCGCGCCTGGCCGAGACGTGCAGCATCGGAGGCAAGGCAGATGACGCGGCCGTATCCGCGCTCGACCATGTCCGGCAGCAGCGCGTGGAGGACGTTCATCGGGCCGAAGAGGCAGACATCGATCATGCAGTGCCAGTCGGCTGGGTTCGACGCCAGGAATGTCTTGTCGTCCAGGATGGCCGCACTGTTGATGAGGATATCGACGCCACCACATACGCGGACAGCCGCCTCACGCATCTGTGCGACCTGCGCCACGTCCGTAATATCGACCGCAAGGCCGATTGCCTTCACTCCGGTGTCGGCGGCGAGTTTGCTGGCGGAAGCTGCGGCCTGGTCGCCATCGAGATCGGCCAGCACGACGGAACATCCCTGCCGGGCCAGTCTTTCAGCGGCGGCAAAACCGATGCCTCTTGCCCCTCCGGTCACGAGTACGGTCCGGGACCGTGTCTGGAACGCCATTGATTATACCCTGGTAGAACAGCAAGGGCCGCGTGGTGTGCGGCCGGAAGAACCCATAGCCAATGATCTTGTCCCATGGGTTGGAGACGCGCAAGTATAGGGGCTTCGGGGATTTGCCCGTCACCAAGCCACTGCCCAGGTTCCAGCGTTCGCCAGCATAGGCAGCCGGTTCGATGGCGAACGTGCGGATCAAAAAATCCCGGCAACAATGATTTTCCAGTGTGGTTCGGATCGAGAAATTCGCTATGCGGTTGACGCCAATGATGGCGAACTTGTCGTTCATCACACCAGCCTGACGGAAGAAGAATGCCATGATCTACGAGACCTTGCGGACGGAGATGAAGGGCGCGAGCCTGGTGATCACGCTACACCGGCCGCACCGGCGCAACGCGCTGAGCGTGCAGGCGATGGACGAGATCATGACGGCTGCACGGTGTGCTGAAACCGACGACAATGTGCGGTCCATCATCCTGACCGGCGGGCCCAGCTACTTCTCGGCAGGTGCGGATCTGACCGAGGCCATCGAGGTGAAGGGGCCAAGTGATGGCGTGGCCTATTTCAGCCGCTTCCACCGCCTGTGCGAAACGATTGAAACGCTGCGGCTCCCGGTGATCGCCGCCATCGAGGGGTTCTGCATGACGGGGGGGCTGGAGCTGGCGCTCGCCTGCGATATCCGCGTTGGCGGGAAAGGTTCGACCTATGCGATCACCAGCGCACGGATCGGAACCGTGGCAGGCGCCGGCGGCACGCAGCGTCTGCCACGGGTGGTCGGCATTCCGCGCGCACTCGAACTTCTGTTTGCCGCTGAACCGATTGACGCCGATGAAGCCTATCGGATCGGCCTGATCAACAGGCTGGCCGACAAGGGTGAGGCTGTGGATGCCGCTGCCGCCATGGCCAAGGTCTACGAACAGCGGGCGCCGTTGAGCCTCGCCTTCGTGAAGCGTGCCGTCCATCGCGGCATGCAGATGGATCTTGCGTCCGCGCTCGAGTTCGAAACGTTCCTGGTCAGCGCCGTCTACAGCACCGAAGACAAGCAGGAAGGCATCTCGGCGTTCCTCGAGAAGCGTGACGCGAAGTTCAAGGGGCGATGAGAGGTGGTTGTCTTCAACGCGCCGGATACCCTAGGATCATGCGCAGATAATTGAATAACGAGAAACAGCTCTATCGCATCTGGAGGAACGGACCATGGCGGATGGCAACAGCACCCCCCAAAAGTCGCTCGTGAAGGACGGCCATAGCCTGGCGCATGCCACGGCGGAAAACGCGCCACTGGTCCCAGGCCGCCGTGAATTCTTCAAGTATCGCGATCTCGGTGTCGCGAAGGCGAGTGGCGGGCAGCTCAAGGCCCAGGTGATGACGGCGGTGAAGGGCATGACGGAGCCGACGGGCTGGCATTACCACCAGTGCGAGGGCCAGTTCGTCTACATCATGAAAGGCTGGGTCGATCTCGAATTCGAGACGGGTGAGCGCGTGCGGGCAAAGGCTGGCGAAAGCCTGTTCATTCCCGGCGGCATGCTGCACAACGAGTTCGGGACTTCCGAAGACCTCGAAATTCTCGAGATCCTGCTGCCGAGCGAGATGAAGACGGTTCCGACCGATCCGCCGGCGGGCATGAAAGGCTAGTGTGGCGGTTCTGAAGTTCGTACGAATGTGCTGTTTGGACTTACGAACTTCGCGGTCGGGACACTAGGGGCGGTTCAGAGGCCGCCGGGATCTGATGCGCCGGTGTTCGGTGCTGTCCGGTTCTGGCCGGTGCTGGTTGTTGCGCAATGTTCGTTGGGAGTGGCCGGATGGCAGAGGCAGGCGGAAATCAAGCAGCGTTCGCGGACTACGTCGCGGCACATTCAAAGCGCAATATTCCAGATGACATCATTGATGCAGCCCGTCTGTGTCTGGCCGATTGGTTGGCCTGCGCCATTGGCGCCGGAGACGAACCCGCCGGCGTCATTGTTCGCAAGACCGTGGCGGGCTGGGGCGCGCGTGGCGAAGCCAGGGTGCTCTATGGCGGGCAGACGGCACCGGCATTCGCAGCACTTGCCAATGGCACGCTCGCGCACTGTCTCGATTTCGACGACACCCACATTGGCGCGATCTGCCACACGAGCGCGCCGGTATGGGCGGCAACGCTTGCCGCCGGGCAGGCGAAGGGAGTCGATGAGCATGACATGCTGCGCGCCTACATCACCGGCTATGAGGTTGCGACGCGGGCGGGCGGTGGTCTCGGCCAGGCGGTAACGCAACGCGGTTGGCATTCAACCGGAATCTGGGGCCGACTCGGGGCGTGTGCGGCGGCTTCGGCCGTGATGGGCCTCGACCAGTCACGCGTTGCCAATGCGCTGGGCGCGGCGGCGACGCAGGCCGGCGGCCTGGTCGCTTCGTTCGGCACCATGGCCAAGCCCTTCCACGCCGGCAAGGCGGCCATGGATGGTGTTCTTGCCGCCGAGCTCGCGGCCTCCGGCTTTACGGCTGCGACAGGGATCATTGATGCCGGTGGTGGGCTCGACAAGGCGCTGGTCCAGGATGGATCACTACAGGTCCGCCTCCCTCGTTTTGATCACTTCGAATTGCTGCAGAACAGCTTCAAACCTTATGCCGCGTGCCATCTGGTGCACCCGTGTGCGGATGCTGCACGGGCGCTGGACGTGGAACCGGAGCGCATTGCACGGATCTCGGCCAAGGTTTCACCCCTGGCGATGCAGGTGACGGGCGGGGCCAGCGGTCGCCCGGAAACGGCTTTGGCGGCCAAGTTCGACCTCAAGTACTGCATCGCGATGGCACTACACGGGCAGATTCTTTCCGCGGCCGACTTCATCGAGCCCTGGACGGCCGACCCGAAGGTCCTGGAAACGGCGGCCCGCATCGTACCGCTCGCCGATGACAGCGAAACCATCGCGTCCGCGCACCTCGATGTCGAATTGCGGGACGGAGAGACGACGTCGTCTGTTATCGCCACAGCCAAGGGGCATCCTGGCAACCCGATGACGTGGGACGACATGTGGGACAAGTTCGATGGCCTGGTGTCGGCGAAGCTGGGCAGTCGCTCGCGGACGCTGTTCGATGCCATCCGTGCCTTCGGCAGCGGAACCGCCATGGCTACCATCGACGACGTGTGCGCGGGTCTGGCCGACCGTAACGGGATGGCATCCTAGACCAAAGCCGGATTTTTCCGGACTCGTGGAGACTTGTTCGCGCTCACGGTCAGCACCGGCCTTCGGCTGGGCACTCCGCGAGGGCATCGATTGATGCAGGGGGATGGATTTGCGCCCCGAGCGTTTCCGCCCGAGGAGGAAACGCTATAGCGTTGTCATCGCGTGTCGGCGCCCGGCAATCGGATGCGCCACTCTGCCGTGATCCAAGGCCAGGCCCTGGCAGTCAGTAGCGGCGGATCAAGCCAACAAGCCTGCCTTGGACCTGGACCTGGTCCGGGCCGAAGATACGGGTTTCGAAAGCCGGGTTCGCAGCCTCCAACGCAACCGATTGTCCACGCTTGCGGATGCGCTTCAGCGTTGCCTCTTCGTTTTCGACCAGCGCCACGACAATGTCGCCGTCCGTTGCGGTTTGCGTTCGGCGGATGATGACGAGATCGCCCTCGTGAATGCCGGCCTCGATCATCGAGTCACCCTTCACCTGAAGCGCGAAATGTTCGCCCTTGCCGATCATGTCGGGAGGACAGGTAATGTCTTCCGAGTGGTCCTGGATCGCGCTGATGGGCACGCCTGCCGCGATGCGTCCCATGAGAGGGACCGTCACCGCCGCGTTTGCCGGCATGGCGGCAGGGCCTGTGGCCGCGGCGTTGGGGTTGAGCTGCACAACCGTTCCGCCGCTGGGCGCGCTGGGCTTGTCATTGCCAGCCAGGGCGTCGGGCAGTTTGATGATCTCGAGGGCCCGGGCGCGATGGGGCAGTCGCCGGACGAAGCCGCGCTCTTCCAGCGCTGTTATCAGTCGATGGATTCCAGACTTGGAGCGCAGTTCGAGCGCCGCCTTCATTTCATCGAAGGACGGAGGGACGCCGGTCTCCTGGACGCACTTGTTGATGTAAAGGAGTAGTTCTTTCTGCTTGGCTGTGAGCATTCGATCTCTCCAGTGCCGCGGGCGCCGGTGCGCCAAAAATGATCGAAGGGAAACGCATTTGCACAAATCGTGAACATGCCTAGCAGTTCTTATTGTGTTCCGCAAGGGCCGATGACCTTCGTGACCGAAGGACGCGTGGTCCGCGGCGGGTTCAGAAATCCAGGGGCAACAAGGGGACGAGTGTTCCGGCCGGGACATCCGGCGCCTGGATCGGTCGCACGATGAGGCAGTCGGCGGCAGCCAGAGGGGTCATGAGGGACGAGTCCTGGTTCGCGACCGGGGTCACCTCCGCCATGCCATCGGCGCCGGTGTTGCGGTGGGCGCGCATGTAGTGGGCGCGCGCTCCGTTGGCGGACAAGGCAACGGTTGTGCGAGCCATGACGGGCTGCGAGAGCCCCGGCGGCAGGCCGAGGAAAGCGCGCAGCAGAGGCAGGACGAACAGGCGCGTGCATATCATCGACGATACGGGGTTTCCCGGCAGCCCGAGGATGTGCTGGGGGCCCAGCTTTCCGAACATCAGCGGCTTTCCGGGGCGCATGGCAATACGCCAGAATTCGAGGGTCATGCCCATCTCACGCAGAACCGGGCCAACGAGGTCATGATCTCCGACACTGCCACCGCCGACAGTGACCAGAATATCTGCCTCGCTGGCGCTCTCAAGTGCGGCTCTCAAGTGGGGACGGGTGTCGCGCGCGATCCCGAGGAGGTGCGCGCGCCCTCCCGCGGCCTCGATCATGGCGGCAATGCCGAAGGTGTTGGAGCACCCGATCTGGTTGGGACCTGGCCGGGTGCCCGGCGGGACCAGTTCGTCGCCGGTTGCGAGGATGGCGACCATGGGTTTCCGGCGCACTTCCAGGCGGCCATGCCCCATGGCAGCAGCCAGCACGATGTCGCGCGGTGTCAACATGTGGTCTGGCTGGATGAGGGCAGCACCTTTGTTGAAATCGCCACCCTGGGGGCGAATATGGTCCGGGTCCGGCGTGCCGGTCAGCACGGTTACACGATCATCATCGCGGCGGGTGTTTTCCTGGATGACGATGGCGTCGGCGTGAGCGGGCAAGGGGGCTCCGGTGAAGATGCGGGCGGCCTGGCCAGGCGCAATGCCGGTCTCCAGGCCGTGGCCTGCAGCAGACTCGCCGATCACCTGGAGAGTGGCCGGCAGCTTTGCGACATCGCTGGCGCGCACGGCATAGCCATCCATGGCTGATGCGGTGAAGGGCGGCTGGGTCAGTTCGGAAACGAGGGGGGCTGCCAGGACACGTCCGTGTGCGCTGTCAATCGCGACGTCTTCAGTCTCCGCAATGACAGGCGCATTGGTGAGGATGCGGTCGAGAGCCTGTTCAACCGTCAAGGCGGATTGCTGATCTGCGGATGTGGGTGAGGGCATGATGTAGCAGCCTGTTTCGCGGTCGATGCGTCCCGTGCCTGCACGGTTCGGCGTGGGGACCGTGTTCGTGGAGCACCTACTCTGTTGCAGCCAGACGATAGGTGCCGGAACGGCCCCCGGTCTTTTCCAGTAGGCGGATCGGGCCGATGACCATGGCTTTATCGGCAGCCTTCAACATGTCGTAGATGGTGAGGCAGGCGACGGATGCGGCGGTGAGCGCTTCCATCTCGACGCCGGTCTGTCCCGACACCTTGACCTCGGCTTCGACGCGAAGACCGGCGGGTGATGCTTGCGGGGTGATGTCGACAGTCACCTTGGTGATCAACAGGGGATGACAAAGGGGGATCAGTTCGTGCGTGCGCTTGGCAGCCATGATGCCAGCCAGGCGCGCGGTTGCGAGCACGTCCCCCTTTTTCGCCGTTCCCGTTTCGACGAGGGCGAGTGTCTCCGGGGCCATGGCGACAAAACCTTCCGCCCGGGCCGTGCGCTGGGTGATGCTCTTGTCGGAAACGTCCACCATGTGGGCTTCGCCCTTGGCGTTGATGTGGGACAGGCGCGTCATGGGTACTTCCTGGGGTACTTCCTGGTATGCTTCCTGATTTGGCGCGTCTGCAACTTTTTGCGTTGCGAGAGGCTATCCGTTTCCGGGGAGCTTAACAGGCTTTTGCGGCCAGGACGACCGTTGCCGTGGCCATGGCCGCAATTCCTTCGCGACGCCCGGTGAAGCCGAGCTGCTCGGTGGTGGTGGCCTTGACGCCAACCCGTGCGGCGGGAATTTCGAGAATGCCGGCGATTTCATCCTTCATGGCGGGTCGGTGCGGGCCGATCTTCGGCGCTTCGCAGAGAATTGTCAGGTCGACATTGGAGATCCGGCCTCCCAGCTCCCGGATCCGCCTTGCGGCATCGGCCAGGAAGATGCGTGAGGCGGCCCCCTTCCATTTGGGATCGGACGGCGGGAAGTGCTGGCCGATATCGCCTTCGCCGATGGCGCCAAGGAGCGCGTCGGTCAGGGCATGCAGGGCCACGTCGGCATCGGAGTGGCCATCGAGGCGGTGGGTGTGGGGGATGCGCACACCGCCAATCCAGACGTGATCACCGTCCGCGAAGCGGTGCACGTCGAAGCCGGTGCCGGTCCGGACATCCGGCCAGACAGGTTCGGTGAGTTTCTGCTCGGCCATGTCGAGATCTTCCCCTGTGGTGATTTTGATGTTGCTTTCAGATCCGGTGACCAGCGCAACCCTCAGGCCAGCCTGTTCGGCGACCTGGGCGTCATCTGTGGCTTCGGCGGTATTCTGGGCGGCGGCGCGGTGGGCATTCAGGATTGCGCCGAAGCGGAAGCCCTGCGGGGTCTG
>JBKDZY010000231.1:0-2302 GCA_047971765.1 Hyphomicrobiaceae bacterium
TCGTTCATCAGCAGGTAACCCAGCAATGCCCGCGCCTTGCGGCTGCCGATCACAATCGGCTTCTCGCCAAGCTTCATTTCAAGCCGGCCAACGGTCGTAATCTGCATGACTTGGTTACCGCCCACCTCCACCCTCGAACGGATGCCACCCAATGTTAGGAAGGACAGGGGCCATTGTCACGACCTGCGATCAACATGGTGTCCACGTCAGCCCGTCGAAATCCGGGTTGGCAGCTACGGATTGGCGGCCTGCCCACTTCCTTGTGCCTCTTGCGCGGATGGCCGGTCTCCGGATTGAAAATTCGTAACATGTGCGATGAGCGCTCGCGTTGAAAGGGCCCATCCCTTATCCTTTCGTCAACAGTGGAGGATCGGCGTTGTGCGATCAACACTGTGCACTGGACACCGGGTCACCGTGCACGCCACGGCCGAGATGTCCAACGTTTCGGACAGTCCGCCTCTCCGGTCCGGCGGGTGGATCAAGTGGAGCACGGCGCTAGAGCCTGATCGGCTGAGATGGAAGCAATCCTGCTTCCATTGAAGGCGTGAATCAGTGTCTCAAACAAAGAGTTAGAGCAGGCCACCAGCGTGGAGGTGATTCCATTTGAGCTAAACCCGCTCTAGTGTCCCGACCGCGAAGTTCGTCAGTTCAAACTGCACATTCGTGCGAACTTCATGGTCGATAAGGGCACTAGCAATATCATCGGCTTAGTGTGGCGGTTCTGAAGTTCGCTTGCAACGTCCGCCGATATGATGGAGCGGACTTCAGAACCGCCACACTCGGCACTGCCAGCCCTGACACGGCTTCCCGGTGTCTGGCGAAATCGGATGCGTAACCCGCAAGTACGCGAGGACAAGCAGCCGCGCCGGACCTTGATGGGGCCGTCACTGGCGTGACCGCCCGGGCTGCAGCCCAGTGCGCGTGGACCAACGAGGCGCCGTCGATCGTGAAATCGCTCATTCTTTGGGGGCTGATGGCTTTCGCGGTTGCCTGCGGGGGCGTGCATCCGGCCTTCGCGCATCCCCACATGTACTTCGACTCGACCGCGCAACTCGTCATCGACGGTGAGGGGCGGCTCGCCCGGATCCACGTTGTCTTCCTGGTCGATGAGCTGAACACCCTCTACACGCTGACCCAGCTTGGCGCGCGCAAGCGGACCCACGGACGTCTGAGCGCGGCGGAAAAGGTGAAGGTCGAGCACTCGGTCTACAAGGGGTTTACCCACTACGATTTTTTCACGCATCTGGCGGACGGCAACGGCACGATCGCACTTGAGAAGCCCGGCACCATGAAGGTCGCGATGCATGGCGGCCGGTTGGGCATCGCCTTCGATGTTCCCCTTGCGAAGCCCATCGACGTTGCAGGCCGGCAGTTCGCGTTGCGCCTCTACGATCCGACCTATTTCACCGCGATCACCTTGAAGAGCCCCCCCCGGCTTATTGGCCATGGGCCCCATTGTGCGGTGCAGGTCATCAAGGCCGCCCAGAACCATCAGAAGCAGCGGCTCCAGGCATTCCTGGCACAGTTGTCACGCGAGCAGACACCGAACATCAGCGATGTCGGAGGGCTCTTCACCGATACAGCGAGGTTGACATGTCGAAAATGATCCAGGCCGGGTTGGTCGTGGTGGCGGCCGTGTTCGCGCTGGGCGCGGTAGTCGTCTGCTGGCCGGACATCATGCTATGGGCGCGCGCCCAGCAGTTCACCATGCAAACCAGTCTCGCGCGTTCGATCCAGGCCGTCGAGGCCGGCAACGGCACGGCGCTCGCAGGGTTGTTCGGCGCGTGTGCGCTGTATGGCGTTTTGCACGCCGTCGGCCCCGGACACGGCAAGCTGCTCATTGGCGGCGCGGCGTTGACATCGCGGCGAACAGCTTGGCGCATGGCCTCCATCGGCTTTTCGGCAAGCCTGTTGCAGGCCGTCAGCGCCATAGTCCTGGCCTATGGCGGCCTGGGGCTTGTGTCCGCCACCGGGGCAGGCGTTATCGGCAACGCCAATCTCTGGCTGGTCCCGATGAGCTATGTGGCGATGGCGCTTGTCGGACTGTGGATTGCCGCCCGAGGGGCCCGCCTTTTGCTTTCAGGGGGGCCAGCAGAACAGGCAGCCGCGCACAGCGAAGCACTCGCGCACGGTGCTCACGACCACGGCCATGATCACGCCTGCGGATGTTCCGCCGACGCCCATCAACATGCCGTCCCGATTGCCGCAGCGCACCATGTCCATGGATCCTTGTGCGGTCCGGGGTGCAGGCACATGCCGACAGCCCGGGAGGTCGAAAAGGCCGGAACCTGGCGTGATGTCA
>JBKDZY010000232.1:0-13833 GCA_047971765.1 Hyphomicrobiaceae bacterium
CCGCACCTTGCCGGGGGCTTCGTACTGAACCACCAGGAACCGGATGGGACCATCGGTCTTGGTCTGCAGGATCAGCCGCCCGCCAGCCTTGAGCGGGTGTCCCAGCAGCACCGTCAACGCCAGTGCCTCGCCCAGGATGCCACTCACGCTTTCCGGGTAGTTGTGTGCGCCGAGCACCTTGTCCACCGAGGGACCGAGCCGCACGATGCGGCCCGACATGCGCGACTCGACGGTCCCGAAGGGCAGCACGATGTCATCGGCGCTGTCGCTGCGGGCTTTTCTGATATGTTCCGGATTGGATGGACGCATGGACTGTCTACTCCCGTGCTCAAGCGCACGCCAGGGATTTGATGCCTATAGCGCCGCGCGGCGGGCAATGCCACCGGTTCGGTTGAAGGTGCCTCTCCTGCCCCGGAACTCACGCGAAAGCGGCGGGCGAACCGCCCGCCCCTCCCGAACATCGGTCAGGTCCCGGTTGCCTCTGGCGTAGGCGGGCGGCCCCGGCTCTGCCGGGGGATACCTACACGCCCAGGCACCAGGCCAGGATGGCTTTCTGTGCGTGCAACCGGTTCTCGGCCTCGTCGAAGACGACCGACTGAGGACCATCGATCACGCTGGCCGAAACCTCGAGCCCCCGATAGGCCGGCAGGCAGTGCATGAAGATGGCGTCCTTGGCCGCTGTCTTCATCAAGGCATCATCCACGGCGTAAGGGGCCAGCAACTGCTTGCGCCGCGTCTCGTCGGTCTGCCCCATCGACACCCAGGTGTCGGTGACCACGCAGTCCGCCCCTTTGACCGCTTGCCGTGCGTCGTCGGTCAGGCGCACCTTGCCGCCCTTCGTCTTGACCCAGGCCAGCACCTGCGGATCCGGGTTGAGTTGAGGAGGGCAGGCCAGATCGAGTTCGAAGTCCAGCAGCACCGCAGCCTGCATCCAGGACGTTGCAACGTTGTTGCCGTCTCCGACCCACGCGATCTTCCGGCCCGTGATCGTGCCTTGCGATTCCTCGAAGGTCACTAGGTCGGCAATGATCTGGCAGGGGTGCGAGTAGTCGGTCAGCCCGTTGATCACCGGCACGGTTGCGTTTGCGGCATAGTCGAGCAGCGTCTGGTGCGAGTTTGCCCGCAACATGATCGCATCGACATAGCGTGACATCACCTTCGCGGTGTCGGACACCGGTTCACCGCGGCCTGTTTGCAGATCGGCGTGGTTGAGCGCCAGCGTCTGCCCGCCTAGCTGGCGCATGGCGAGGTCGAACGAGATGCGCGTCCGTGTGGACGGCTTCTCGAAGATCATCGCCAGCGTCGCATCCTCGATGCCCTGGGGCCTCAGCTCTTTGGGGGGCCGCTTGCCGGCCTGCTTCATGGCATGCGCCATGTCGACGATCCGGCGGATCTCGCCCGGCTCTATGCCATCCAGATCCAGGAAGTGCCGGATCATCCGCTTCCTGGACGGTGCGCGGCTGGTCTTGGGCGGCGTTCGCGTCTTGACGGTCACGGCTTCACCCCTGCGATTTCTTCTTGACGGCGCCGATCGCGCGAGACAGTCGCGCGACGCCGTCTTTCATTTCATCTTCACTGACGGTCAAGGACGGCAGCAGGCGTATCACGTTGTCACCCGCTGGCACGGTCAGCAGTTTCTCTGCGGTCGCCGCCAGCACGACATCGCCCACCGGCACCGTGGACTTGAGCTTCACGCCCGCCAGCAGGCCATGGCCCCGCACTTCCTCGACGATGTCGCCATGCTCGTCCTTGAGCGCTGCCATCAACTGTTTCAGGCGCAAACCCTTCTGGCTCACGCTGTCCAGGAAGCCCGGCTCCAGGATGACGTCGAGAACGGCATTGCCGACCGCCGTACCGAGCGGATTGCCGCCGAACGTCGAGCCGTGCGTGCCGGCAATCATGCCGCGTGCGGCCTCCTTGGTGGCGAGGAATGCGCCAAGCGGGAACCCGCCGCCGATGGCCTTGGCAATGGCCATCACGTCCGGCTTGATGCCCGACCATTCATAGTGGAAGAGCTTGCCGGAGCGTCCCACGCCCGACTGCACCTCATCCAGCACCAGCAGCAGCCCGTGCTTGTCGCAAAGCGATCTGAGCCCTTGCATGAACGCGTCCGGGACGACGCGGACGCCACCTTCCATCTGCACCGGCTCGATCATGATGGCTGCGGTCTGGGGACCGATGGCCTTTTCGACGGCCTCGAGATCATAGCCGGCGACCTGGTCGAACCCTTCCGCCTTCGGGCCGAAGCCTTCCAGGTACTTGGCGTTGCCGCCGGCCGCCAGCGTCCCCAGCGTCCGGCCATGGAAGGCGCCCTCGAAGGTGATGATCCGGTAGCGCTCGGGCTGCCCGCCCGCCGCATGATACTTGCGGGCCGTCTTGATGGCGCCCTCGCAGGCCTCCGCGCCCGAGTTGCAGAAAAACGCACAATCCGCGAACGTCTTTTCGACCAGCCGCTCCGCCAGTCTCTCCTGGTTCTTGATCCGGTAGAGATTGGATGTGTGCCACAGCGTCTGGGCCTGCTCGGTGAGCGCCTTGACAAGATGCGGATGGCAATGGCCGAGCCCGTTGACGGCGATGCCGCTCGTGAAATCCAGGTACCGGTCACCCGTCGTGGAGATCAGCCAGGACCCTTCTCCTCGCTCGAAAACCACATCTTGTCGCCCATAGGTTGCCATCACCGCGGGTGAGGGACCAGTGGAAGGCTGAGACTTGGCTTTCATATGAGATGGAGACGCGGTCATGGCGTAGTGAACCTCTGGCGCGAATGAAAAAGAGCCGCCAGGGCCGGCGGCTCATGCAATCCGGACGATAGTGCCAGCCGCGACACCGTGTCAATGGACTGGGCCGCCTCCGCCTGCATCTCCCCGTGAATTGGGGCCTCGAAGGCATTCCCCTTGGCCGGGACTCAATTCGGCCGCGATGAAATAATACAGAAACATACAGGGAACCGAATCAGTTCGTTGCTGTTGCGCAACGGTGTAGTGGTCAGAAATCCTTTCGGCACCTGAACGGCTTGTGTCAGCAAAACTGCCTATTGTAGTATCAGGGCCATCAGATACGAGATGTGGCCCACAGTGTTTCGTCTCGGTGTCAAGGTTCAAGTTGTGTTTGTCCGCAGAACTGATCGTTGTTTCTGCAAATAGAGTTGCGTACTGGCGCGTTGGAAGTAGGGCGCGCCAAGTCAATATACCTGGTTCACGAGTCTTCGTAG
Source organism: Hyphomicrobiaceae bacterium (assembly GCA_047971765.1). GTDB lineage: Bacteria > Pseudomonadota > Alphaproteobacteria > Rhizobiales > Hyphomicrobiaceae. The sequence goes on from JBKDZY010000232.1 coordinate 3,212, forward strand.
CGAGTTCTATGCGCGTTGAGTTCGGTCTCTGGCCGATAAGGCGTCGTGTGTGGCGGCCTTCAGTGGCTGTCAGTCCAGGTGTGTCTGCGTTCGCAGTGCAGTAGCCCAAGTCGGGCGAGCGTTCCCAATCATCGTATGCGTTCGTGACCGGCCTCGTGCCGCCACGTCTGTCTTGTGCGCGTTGTCGCGCCCGGACGTTGGCTGTCGCCGTCTGCCGGTGAAGGTTGGAGTCTGCGCGCTTTCGTGCGCAGCAGGGCTCCGACGTGCTTCTCGCAAGGAAGACGAGATATGAGTTGGAATGACGAGAGGGTCGAGCTGCTGAAGAAGCTGTGGTCCGAAGGGCTCAGCGCCAGCCAGATTGCCGGCAGACTCGGATCTGTCACCCGTAACGCGGTCATCGGAAAAGTGCATCGGCTCGGGTTGTCCGGGCGTGCCACGACGACCCGCATGAAAAGCCATCGCCCACGCCCGCGGCCCAATGCCGTCAAGCGTCCGCCGGCAAAGCCGCGCTTCCAGCAGGGTGGCAACACCGCGCTTCGGGCGCTCTATCAGGCCGACACCGAGCCATATGTGCCGACGGCCGAAGAGATCGAGATCCCGATGAAGGAGCGCAAGTACATCCAGACACTGGAAGAGTGCCACTGCCGGTGGCCGATCGGTGATCCTCAGGAAGCCGACTTCCATTTCTGCGGCAAGAACAAGGTTGCTGGCTTGCCCTACTGCGAGTTTCACGCCCGCCGGGCGTTCCAGCCGCCGCAGGCGCGGCGGGGCGGAGCGACGTCACGGCCCGCATTTTCATCTCCGAACCGCGAGCGGACGGCTCCAGCACGGAGCGAGACGAAACCCGTGCGCGAAACCGCCGAATAGGTGGTGGTGCCACAAGGATGACCGCATGGGCGAAGCCATCAGGCGACGCTCGTGAGGGGACTGGGGGAAAGAGGGCCGGTGCCGGGGGGCATGCCGGTCCTCTTTTTTGTGCCTGCGGCATCGGCTATAGCGATGGGGAAGGACTGGAAACCACCTCGGGCTGCGCATGGGGCCTGGCGCAGGCGCGCCACGCACGGCGTGTGCTCGGGCCGAAAGCTGCGCGTGTGACGAGCGGGAAGCAGGCGAAACCAGTGACGGTGACTGCCGGCGGGATAGGCTGATGGGAAAGAACGACGCGACTCCAAACGCAAAAAGTGGCCAGATCGACAGGGAGACGCTCGATCTCGATGACCCGAAGTTGCCGGCCTGGGTCGAGGACCGGGCCATGGCCAGCGGCGGCTATCCCTACGAGAAACGGTTGAAGCGCGACCGGTTCGAAGACCAGTTGAAAGAGCTCCAGATCGAACTCGCCAAGCTGCAGATCCATTGTCTCAAGACCGGCCTGCGCATTGTCGTCGTGTTCGAGGGGCGGGACTCGGCGGGCAAGGGGAGCTGCATCAGCCATTTCCGTCAGCACTTGAACCCGCGCAACGCACATGTCGTGGCCTTGACCAGGCCGACCGAGACCGAGCGCGGCCAATGGTACTTCCAGCGTTACGTGAACCATTTGCCGACCGCCGGCGACATCGCCCTGTTCGACCGGTCCTGGTACAATCGTGCGGGCGTCGAGCGGGTCATGGGGTTTGCAACCGAAAATGAAGTTGCCGACTTCCTGCGCGAGACGCCCCAGTTTGAAGGGATGCTGGTCCGTGACGGTATCAAGCTGTTCAAGGTCTTTCTCGACATCGGACGGGAGATGCAACTCAAGCGTTTTCACGAGCGCCGCCACGATCCATTGAAGCAATGGAAAATCTCGGAGATGGATCTGGCGGCCATGTCCCGTTTCGAGACCTACACGAAGGCCAAGGAGGAGATGTTCCGCTTCACGCATACGGCGGTGGCGCCCTGGACGGTGATCCTGGCGAACGATCAACGGCGCGCCCGCCTCGAAGCCATGCGTTTGGTGCTCAGCTCCATGGAGTACCAGGGTAAGGTCGCAGGGGCGGTGGGCAGGCCGGATGGCCGTATTGTCGGCTCAGGCCCCGAGTTTTTCCAGCAGCGCACCTAGAGCCGAGCCGCGGCATCGCCGCCTGCTGCCGCAAGCGGCATAATTCGTTATTCTGCCCCAAACTTCACCAGGAGCCTACGCATGTCTGCCAAATCGCCAGCCATCAGCCGTTTTCCCGTACCCAAGCTCGCCGACATGCCGGACGACATCCGCCAGCGCATCGAGAAGGTGCAGGAGAAGTCGGGTTTCATCCCCAATGTGTTCCTGGCGCTGGCCCATCGGCCGGACGAGTTCCGGGCCTTCATGGCCTACCATGACGCGCTGATGGACAAGCCTGGCCCCATCACCAAGGCCGAGCGCGAGATGATCGTGGTCGCCACCAGTGGCGCCAACCAGTGCCAGTATTGTGTGGTCGCCCATGGTGCCATTCTGCGCGTCCGCGCCAAGAACCCGCTGATTGCCGATCAGGTCGCCATCAACTACCGCAAGGCCGACATCACGCCGCGCCAGCACGCCATGCTCGATTTCGCCATGAAGGTCTCGCAACGCGCAGCCGAAGTCGATGATGCCGACATTGCCGCCGTCAAGGCCCACGGCTTCACGGACGAGGATGTCTGGGACATCACCGCCATTGCGTCGTTCTTCGCTTTGTCGAACCGGCTGGCAAACGTCTGCGCCATTCGACCCAACGACGAGTTCTACGCCATGGCCCGCGGCTGACGACCGGCAGTTGGTTGCCAAAGCGCTTCGAGTTGTGCCGCCGGTACACCGCGGATCGAATGGGGAGCTGCATCGGCTCCCCTTTTGCGTTTTCAGGCCAATGGTTGAGCGCGCGGGCAAAGCCGACCCAATGCCGGCTTTGCCGGAGTTGGTCTGTTCGTTGCGGTCGTCAGTTTGGGGCCCCTTCACGTTTTCGGGGTGCCCGCCGCCGCGTCGGCCGGTTTCCCTGTGCCCAGCGGCCTGACGCGCACGCCCGTCACCCGGTTCCGGTGTTTGCGGATGATCTCGAAGCGATAGCCATAGAACGTGAAGGCTTGGCCGATCTCCGGGATCATCTGCGCCTCGTGCATGATGAGACCGGCCACCGTGGTCGCTTCGTCGTCGGGCAACGTCCAGCCCATGGCGCGGTTGAGGTCGCGGATGGGGAGCGTCCCTTCGACACTGACCGACCCGTCGGGCTGGGCGCGGATCTGGGTTTCATGCGTGTCGTGCTCGTCGGAAATCTGCCCCACGATTTCCTCGATGATGTCTTCGAGCGTGACCAGCCCCTGCACCTCGCCGTATTCGTCCACGACCAGCGCCATCTGCTGCTTCCGCGCAAGAAACTGGCTGAGCTGTTCCTTCAGGGATGTCGTGTCCGGCACGAACCAGGGCGAGACGAGGATCGACGAAATGTCCACGCCGTCCGGGTCCCAGCCCGCGCGCGCCAGCGCGGCGAGCAGATCCTTGGTATGCAGGACGCCGACGATGTTCTCCGGCTGCTCGCGCCAGACCGGCAGGCGCGAGTATTGTCCCGCCAGCACCTCATTGACGATCTGCCGGGCGGGCCAGTTGACATCGAGGGTGTCCATCTTCGTGCGGTGGACCATGATGTCGATGACCTGGAGATCGTTGAGGTCGAGCACGCCCCCCAGCATTTCCGCATCGGTGCGCTCGACGGCGCCCCCCTGCTCGCCCAAGGCGATGGTGCCTCTCAATTCCTCCTGCGCGGCCAGGATGTCGGCTTGGTCGTCCTTGGTCGTCGGCGTGGCGCGGAACACGCACTTGACAACGAAATGTGTGGCGGTGGTCAACGGATGGAACAGTGCGATCAGCTTGACCATGACGGGCGCCACCGCCAGGGAAATGCGGTCGGCGTAGGCCAGCGCGTAGGTCTTGGGCAGGACCTCGGAAAACACCACGACGATCACCGTCATGATGACGGTGGCATAGGCAACACCGACGTCCCCGAACAGGCGGATCAACATGCTTGTTGTCAATGCCGAGGCCAGGATGTTCACCAGATTGTTGCCGATCAGCACCGTGCCGATAATGCGCTCCGGTCTGGCAAGGATCCGGTTGACCTGCTGCGCATTGCCATTGCCTTCCACTTCGAGGGCATGCATCCGTGCTCGGGAAACGGCCGTCAGCGCTGTCTCGCTGCCGCTGAAAAATGCCGACAACACCAGCAGCACCAGGATGGCCGCCAATGTAATCCAGATTTCAATCATGGTGCCTTTACCGTTCGTCTTTGCAATGGCCGGACCACCGGGCGCAGCCGGTGGATATCAAGTCATGCGGCCGCGACTTCCCGCTCCAGGAACGCCTTCAGCCGGGCCATGTCCACGTCGCGTGAAATGAAGGCCTCGCCAATGTCGCGCACGAGAATGAATGTCATGCGGCCTGCCTTGACCTTCTTGTCCTGCGCCATCAGCGTCAGCAGTGTGTCCGTTGTTGGCCGCGCGCTGCCAGGAATATCGCTGATGCGCGTTGGCAGCCCGACCTTCTTGAGATGGGCTTCCACTCGCGCAGCCTCGCCCTTGGCCAGCAGCCCCGCCTCCTCCGAGAACCGGAACGCCTGCGCCATACCGATCGCAACCGCTTCTCCATGCAGAAGGGTGTCGGAATACCCGGCCCACGCTTCCAGCGCATGGCCGAACGTATGGCCGAGGTTGAGCAGCATACGGTCGCCGGTCTCCGTCTCGTCACGCGCGACGATGGCGGCCTTGGCCTCGACCGAGCGCCGCACAGCCTCCGTCAACACCGACGGATCGTTGCCGAACAACCGCTGCCAGTTCTGGTCGAGCCAATCGTAGAATGGCCGGTCGCCCAGAAGGCCGTACTTGACGACTTCGGCATAGCCCGCCTTCAGCTGTCGGCGCGGAAGCGTGGAGAGCGCATCGGTATCCGCGATCACCAGGCTGGGCTGGTGGAAGGCCCCGATCAGGTTCTTGCCGTGCGGACTGTTGATGGCGGTCTTGCCGCCGACGGAGCTGTCGACCTGCGCGAGCAGCGAGGTGGGAATCTGCACATACCTCAGGCCACGGCGAACCATGCTGGCGGCAAAACCCGCAAGGTCGCCGATCACGCCGCCGCCAAGCGCGACCACGAGGTCGCTCCGTTCAAGTCCCATGCCGATCAAGCCATCGGTGACGATGCCGAGCTGTTCCAGGCTTTTGGTTGCCTCCCCTGGCGGCAGTTCGATGGTGCCGAGATGGCGTCCGCTCTGCTGCAGGCTCTGTTCCAGGCAGACCAGATGATGGCGTGCGACGTTGCTGTCCGTGACGATGCCGCAGCGCACCGGCCCCAGGCGCTCGGCAATGATATCGGCAGCCTGCTCCAGCAGGCCCGGGCCGATCAGCACATCGTAGCGCCGCTCGGCGAGTTCGACGCCGACATTGGCAACGCCACTCTGGGTCTCGATGTTCCCGTTTTCGCTCGACACCTTTGCCTCAACTCCTTTGGTAAGCGCGTGCTGCGATCCGCCATCATTCCGGCATGCAGCCCGCCACCACCGCTTGTCAACGCCCCTTTGATACGTGGTCTGATTGAGATCAGCCTGCGAGCAGCGGGTTGTTGTCCAGTGCCATGACAATGGCGTCCACGATGACCTCGTGCGGCACGTCCCGGCTTTCCACCACGATCTCCGCCTCCGCGTAGACCGGGTAGCGCTTCTCCATCAGCTCCCGCATCACCGCTTCCGGGTCCGCGACCTGCAGGAGCGGGCGGTTGTCTCGCTTCATGACGCGCCGCATGAGAACGTCGAGTTCGGCCTTGAGCCAGATCGCGATGCCGTTCTGGCGGATGGTTGCCCGCGTTTCCGCGTTCATGTAGGCGCCACCGCCCGTTGCGAGAACGCGCGGCCCGGAATCCAGCAGACGGCTGATCACCCGCCGTTCACCTGCCCGGAAATAGTCTTCACCGTGGTCGGCGAAAATCTCGGGGATCGTTTTTCGCGCCGAGCGCTCGATCTCGTCGTCGGCATCGACAAAGGGAATCTCCAGCCTGTTCGCGAGCCGCCGGCCAATCGTGGATTTTCCACACCCCATCAGCCCCACCATGACGAGGGAGCGCGCACCGAGCTTGCGGCGGATGGTCTGTGCAATCTCCGGGGAAGTGGCCCGCCGGTCTCGCGCTCTGGAGCTGATTTTGCTCATTTTTTTATATCAACGCGTTCACGGAAGACTGCCAAGGCAGGATGCGACGGGAAAACACGAACACGCCCCGTGTGGCGTCAGCCTCCCGACGGTATAGAAGCTGTTCCTTTGCCTGGCGAGTCTCTGAGGTCATAATGAGGTCAACATGATTGATCACGAACAGCTTTTTCAAGAGATGCCCAATGCCGAGCCTGTTTCGTTTCCTGTTCGTGGTTTGCCTCCTGACTGCGGTGACAGCCGGAGCACTGTGGGCGCTTGCCGCTTTCTTCGAGCCGGTCCCGAAGGAAGTATCGCAGCCCGTGCACGGCGTAAAGGTTCGCGAATAGACCTGAGGTCATTCATGCCCCGATATCGGCCGCTGGCCATCCTTGCGCTCGCCTTGATCGTCGTTCAGGGCGAGACCTGCCCGGTTTGGGCCGATGATGGCTGGAACCCGTTCGCCCAAAGCCCACCAGAGCGGCGGCGTCCCCGATACACGCCTCCGGATGACCGCAGGGGGACCGAAATGCCCTCGATGGACGGTGTTTCATCCCGTCCGTGGGCCACCCAGGGTCAAGGTGCCGGCACAGGCTACGGCGGAGGTGCCCCTGTGGAGTCGCGCCCCTGGCGTTCCGACGGTTTCCAACCGGGCGAAGCGTCGGGCCGCTCCTATGGCTCGCCCGGTGTGGGCGCGCCTGAGCCCAGCGTGCAGGTCGCACCGTTGGCGCCGCTCGCGCCCGTGCAGCGTGGTGATCTGGGCCAGCCACCGGCCGAAACCGGTGCGCCAATGACCAGCCCTGGAGCAGCTCCAGGAGCCGGCCCAAGGAGCGGGCCAGGGAACAGCAATGTCCCGCCGGACGCCTGGGGGCGGCTGGACGTTGCAAAAATCGGCAAGATGGTGGGCGAACTGACAGTGCCGCCGCGGTCAGCGGCCTTGGCGGCACTCTGGCGCACGCTCTGGACTGGTGCGCCAGCGCCCGTCGCATCGTCGGCAGGCGGCGGTCCCGGCTACGATGCCCTGCGCAACGAGGTGCTGTACCGCTCGGGACTGGTCGAGGATCTCAAGACCTTTCTGCCATCCACGCGTCCGGCGGCTGGCGATGCGGTCGAGCAGTTGCTGTTGGCGCGCAATCGCATTGCCGTCGGCGAGCGCGACACGGGGTGCATGGACGTCAAGGCGGCTTACCGGGATCAGGGAAAGCTGCCCAAGCAACTCAAGACGGATCTGCTGCTGCTGGCAGGCCTATGCGGCGCAGGCGGAGGAGACCCCGCTGCAGCCGGGCTCGCGGCTGACCTCCTGCGGAGCGAGACTATCCATGCCCCCATCGCGCTGGCGGCATTGGACGCCATGCGCGCGAAGCACAAGGTGGCATCCGGATTGCGGCTTCCGAAGACGCTGGATCTGATCCAGTACCGGTTCCTCGAAGCCGCCGGGTGGAACGCCCCGCCGGACGCGGTCGCCGCTGCCGAGCCGGCCTTGCTGCCCGTGCTGGCAAAATCCGCGCATGACCCGGCAACCCGCGTGTTGGCCGCTGAGGCTGCCTTGCGGATCAACGCCATAACGCCGGCAGACCTTGCGGCAGCCTACAAGGCGGCGTCCGGCGCCCAGCAGGGTGCACGGAGTGAGCCCGCCATGCGCCGGGCGGAGATGTTTGCCAGTGCCGGCAGTGCGGGTGATCCCCTGCGCCGCCTGGAGGCTGCCCGCGCCTTTCTTGAAGAGGCGCATCGCGCAAGGTTGCCTGTCGGGGCGGCTGCGGCGCTCGCAGATCCGATCAGCTCCATCCTTCCATCGCCCGAGACGCGCGGATTTGCCGGAACGGCCATGGAGGTTTTCATCGCCGCGGGACGCTTCGATCTGGTTCAGCTCTGGTTCACGCCGTCGCCGGATGGCAGCTCTGTCGGCCTTGGTTCCTGGCTGGCCCTGGCCGATATCGCGGATCCGCATTGGCGTGGCCATCGCGGCCGCGCCTTGCCCGCCCTTGAGGCGCTGGCCGTGAGCGGCCGTCTGGCGCCCGAGATGATGCACCGCCTTGTCACCGTGCTCGATGCCCTGGACTACCAGATCCCGATCCCGCTCTGGGATGCAGCCAGCCGAACCGGCCAGCCGACCAACGGCTACCTGCCGAAGGCCGGCGTCTTGAGCCAGTTGCAACAGGCCTCCAGGAGCAGGGAGTTTGCCAACACCGTCCTGCTCGCGATGGAGGCGATCGGCCCGGAAACGGGGGCGTCAGCCAACATCATTCCCTTGGGCGATACCATCAAGGCATTGAAGCGCGCGGGTCTGGAGGCCGACGCGCGCCGACTGGGTTTGGAAGCACTCTACGACACCTGGCCACGGAGCACCGGGGCCATGGCGCGGGGCCGCTGAAGCTCGGCTCACGCGGCGCCGGGCTTCTTGCCGATCAGTTCGATGATGGTGGGGAAGTACTTCTCGCCAAGCCCGGCCTCGATGGCGGATGTATAGTACTGCTCGGTGACCTTCTGTAGGCGCGGCGTCACCCCCATGCTTTCGGCCAGGGCAATCGCGTATCCAAGGTCCTTGAGCACATAGGTCGAGGGAAACGACTTTTCCGGAAACGTGCCCGGCACCATGGCCTTCATGCCGTGGTTGCGTAGCACGAAGCTGTCGCCGGAGCCTTTCGAAACCGCATTGGCCAGCGTCTCGCGCGTCACCCCGGCGCGCTCGGCCACCACCATCATTTCCGCCAGCGCCGCCACATGCTCAAACACCAGCGTGTTGTTGATGAGCTTGACCACCTGGCCACAACCAGTCTCGCCGCAATGGGTGACATCGCTGCCCATGTAGGCAAGCAGCGGCGCAACGCGCGCGAACAGGGTGTCGCTGGCCCCCACCATGATGCTCAGCGTGCCGTCTTGCGCGGCCTGCCGTGTGCGCGCCACGGGCGCATCGGCAAACAGCATGCCGTTCTGTGCGAGTTTTGCCCCGACGGCGCGCGCCTCGTCGACGCCCGTGGTGCTGAGATCGACAACCACCAGCCCCGCCTTGCCCGCCGCCAGCAGGCCCTGGTCACCAAGGCAGACATCGGCCACCTGTTTGCCGCCGGGCAGCGACAGGAACACGATGTCTGCGGCCTTGGCGACCTCCGCCACGGACTGGCACGCGATTGCACCTGCTGCGGAAGCCTCGGCCAGCGCCGCCTGGTTCATGTCGAACGCATGCACAGGCGCGGCATGTTTGCGGGCAACGTTGGCACACATCGGGCCACCCATGACGCCAAGCCCAATGAATCCAAGTGTCGGAACGGTCGAGTTCATGATGCGATCCTTCATGGCAACGGAGTTGATCGAGTGGCGGCGGCCACAAGTGGTGGCGTGTCCGCCCCGGTTCTCATTCGCGGCAAAGCGCGGCAGCGGCAATGGCGGCCGTTGTCGCCTCGCCCACGGCATGGGTCAGCCGTCCACGATAGCCTTGCCGGACGGCGCCGGCAGCGAAAACGCCCGGTACCGAGCTTTGCAGCATGTCGTCGGTCACGATCGCACCGGTGTCGTCGAGATCGATCTGGCCGCCAAGCCAGGCGCTGTTCGGAGAGAGCCCGACGTAGACGAACACCCCCTCGCAGGCCAGGTCATCCTGTTCGCCGTTCGTCTTGTCGGTCAGCCTGATGCCGGTGACATGCGCGTCCCCCAGCACCTCGGCCACCTCTGTCTCCCACCGGAAGGCCAGCCGTTCGTCGCCCGCGGCCCGGTCCACCAGGGATTGCCGCGCGGAAAACATGGGCCCATGCGTGACGACTGTCACCTGCGTAGCGAATTTCGCCAGATGGAGCGCCTCCTGCAGGGCGCTGTCGCCACCGCCAACCACGACCACATCCTTGCCGCGGTAGAGGCTGCCGTTGCACCAGGCGCATTGCGACACGCCCTTGTCCACCAGCCGTGCGGCACCCGGCACATCGAGCATCTTGAGGTGCGCGCCACAGGCCGCGATCACGGCCCGCGCCGTGAAGGTGTCGCCACCCACGTTGAGGCGTTTTGCGCGTTTGCTCGACACATCGATGCTGGCAACGTCCTCGGTCACGACCTCGACGCCGAGCGAAGTATTGGCCTGTCCCATCTGCAGCGCCAGATCGACCGCGGCCACCGGCGCCACCGCCGGGAAGCCTTCAAGCTCGCCGACATTGCCGACAAGCCCGCCCGGAATGCCACTGCCCGTGAAGTGCACGACCTGTGCGCCGTCGAGCGCCGCATGATGCGCCGCCGTCAGTCCCGCAATTCCGCCACCGACAACGGCAACATCGAATTTTCCGCTCATGGCGCCATCTCCTCTTGCTCGACTTCGGCATGCAGCGCGTCCCAGTCTTCAGGCAGTGTGATCGGACGCGTGATGCGGGCCGGTGGAAAGCCCCACGACGGGCAGTAGACGTGCTGCGCGATCGGGATATCGCCTCCCGCCACCACAATCGTGATGTCCTCGGGCCTTGCCGTCGGCTGCACGGCCCCCTCGGCGGCGGAAGCATGAACCCATTCCCCCCAGCGCTCCAGTCCCTCGACAAGCTGGTAGTGCCATGACCGTT
>JBKDZY010000233.1:0-3464 GCA_047971765.1 Hyphomicrobiaceae bacterium
CTGTCGGAGATGGTCACGGCCACCGAGCCGAGGCACGTCCAGATCGTCATCGGCCGCACCGCTGCCGTCGCCACCGAGGAGGAGTTTGAACGCCGCCTCTATGTGGTGCGCAAGGTCGTCTCCAATGCCCTGCATCAGGCTTACAAGGGCCGTGACATTGGCCACTACTGCGTGTCGCTTTCGGCACGGACCCTGATCTACAAGGGCATGTTCCTGTCCTACCAGGTCAAGACCTATTATAATGACCTGTCCGATCCGCGGCTGACATCGGCCCTGGCGCTCGTTCACCAGCGCTTCTCAACCAACACCTTCCCGTCCTGGAAGCTCGCGCATCCCTTCCGCATGGTGGCGCACAACGGCGAGATCAACACGCTGCGGGGCAACACCAACTGGATGGCTGCGCGGCAGTCTGCCGTCGCCTCGCCGCTGTTCGGTGGGGACATCTCCAAGCTCTGGCCGATTTCCTATGAAGGCCAGTCGGATACGGCGTGCTTCGACAACAGCCTCGAGTTCCTCGTGCGTGGCGGCTACAGCCTCGCGCACGCGGCCATGATGATGATCCCGGAAGCGTGGGCGGGTCATGAATCCATGGATCCGGCACGCCGCGCCTTCTACGAGTACCACGCCTGCCTGATGGAGCCCTGGGACGGCCCGGCCGCCATGGCCTTCACCGATGGCCGGCAGATCGGCGCAACGCTGGACCGCAACGGACTGCGTCCGGCCCGCTATCTGGTCACCACCGATGACCGGGTGATCATGTCGTCGGAATCGGGTGTGCTTCCGATCGCGGAAGAGCAGATTGCCCAGAAGTGGCGCCTGCAGCCGGGCAAGATGCTGCTGATCGACCTCGAAAAGGGCGCCATCATCTCCGATGATGACCTGAAGCGGGAGTTGACGTCGAACTATCCCTACGACACCTGGCTGAAGCAGACCCAGATCCAGGTTGGCGACCTGCCCCTGAGCAAGCCGATCGACCGGCCGGCGACGAACGTGTCGATCATGGACCTGCAGCAGGCATTCGGCTTCACGCAGGAAAGCCTGAAGTTCCTGATGTCTCCGATGATCCAGACCGGCCAGGAAGCCATCGGTTCGATGGGCACGGATACGCCGGTCTCGGCGCTTTCGAACAAGCCCAAGCTGCTGCACACCTACTTCAAGCAGAATTTCGCCCAGGTGACCAATCCGCCGATCGACCCGATCCGCGAAGAGCTGGTCATGAGCCTCGTGTCCTTCATCGGCCCCAGGCCGAACATCCTCGACCTGGAGGGCACCTCCAAGGTCAAGCGGCTTGAGGTCTACCAGCCGATCCTGACCAACGAGGACCTGGAGCGCATCCGCCAGATCGGCGAGGTGGCCGACAACCACTTCACCTCCACGACCATCGACATCACCTATGGCGCCGATGCCGGCGCACGGGGCATGGCGTGGGCGCTGGACGTGGTGTGTGCAGAGGCCGAGGAGGCCGTGCGCTCGGGCGACTTCAACATCATCATCCTGTCCGACCGCGACACGGGACCAGACCGGGTGCCGTTGCCGTCTCTGCTGGCGACCAGCGCGGTGCATCACCACCTGATCAAGCGGGGGCTGCGCACCAAGGTCGGCCTTGTCATTGAGACCGGAGAAGCGTGCGAGGTCAACCAGTTCGCGACGCTGGCGGGCTATGGCGCAGAAGCCATCAACCCCTATCTTGCCTTCGACACGATCGAGCAGATGGTGCCTGAACTTGGCGAGGACGTGGACCTCAAGGAAGCCAAGAAGCGCTACATCAAAGCCGTCGACAAGGGCCTGCTCAAGGTCATGTCGAAGATGGGCATCTCGACCTACCAGAGCTATTGCGGCGCGCAGATCTTCGACGCCGTCGGCCTCAAGTCGTCGTTCGTCAAGCGCTACTTCACCGGCACCCATACCCAGGTGGAAGGCGTCGGCCTGATCCAGGTGGCGCGCGAGACCTACGAGCGGCACCGGCAGGCCTTCGGAGACGTGCCGCAGCTCGACGGCATGCTGGATGTCGGCGGCGAGTACGCCTACCGGCAGCGGGGCGAGGCGCACGTCTGGCGGCCGCCGGTGGTTGCGGACATGCAGCACGCCGTGCGCAGCACCAAGGTGGAAGACGCGATGGCGGGCAAGCTCCCGCAGAAGTGGCGCGATTATTCCCGGCAGATCAACAACCAGTCCGAGCAGCTCATGACGCTGCGCGGCCTGTTCCGCATCAAGGGCGCGGAGGAGACCGAGCGCAAGCCGGTGCCGCTGGACGAGGTCGAGTCGGCGCAGACCATCGTCAGGCGGTTCTCGACCGGTGCGATGAGCTTCGGCTCCATCTCGCGGGAGGCGCACACCACGCTGGCGATTGCCATGAACAGGATCGGTGGCAAGTCCAACACCGGCGAAGGTGGCGAAGAAACCGATCGGTTCAAGCCGCTTGCGAACGGCGACAGCATGCGCTCCGCGATCAAGCAGGTGGCATCGGGCCGTTTCGGTGTGACGACGGAATACCTCGTCAACGCCGACGTCATGCAGATCAAGATGGCGCAAGGGGCGAAGCCGGGTGAAGGCGGCCAGCTTCCCGGCCACAAGGTCGATCAGGTGATTGCCAAGGTGCGGCACTCGACGCCGGGCGTCGGCCTGATCTCGCCGCCGCCGCATCACGACATCTACTCGATCGAGGATCTTGCCCAGCTCATCTTCGACCTGAAGAACGTCAACCCGGCGGCCGATGTCTCGGTCAAGCTCGTGTCCGAGGTTGTTGTCGGCACGGTCGCGGCCGGTGTCGCCAAGGCGCGTGCCGATCACGTGACCATTTCCGGTTTCGAGGGCGGCACGGGTGCATCCCCGCTGACATCGATCAAGCACGCCGGCAGCCCCTGGGAAATCGGCCTTGCCGAGACGCACCAGACGCTGGTCTACAACCGCCTGCGTGGCCGCATCGCGGTGCAGGTCGATGGCGGCTTCCGCACGGGCCGGGATGTGGTGATCGGCGCACTGCTGGGCGCGGACGAGTTCGGCTTCGCGACGGCGCCGCTGATCGCGAGTGGCTGCATCATGATGCGCAAGTGCCACCTCAACACCTGTCCGGTCGGCGTTGCGACGCAGGATCCGGAGCTGCGCCGCCGCTTCAAGGGTGCGCCGGAGCATGTCGTCAACTTCTTCTTCTTCATCGCCGAGGAAGTGCGCGAGTTGATGGCCTCCATGGGCTTCCGGACCTTCAGCGAAATGGTTGGCCAGTCCGACATGCTGGACAAGGGGCGGGCCATCGGTCACTGGAAGGCGCGTGGTCTCGATTTCGGGAAGCTCTTTCACAAGCCCGAGGGTCCGGCGACGGTTTCGATCTGGAATTCCGAGCGCCAGAACCATGGTCTGGAGAAGGTGCTCGACAACAAGCTGATCGCTGCCGCCCAGCCGGCCATCAAGGACAAAAAGGCGGTCAAGGCCGAGTTCACCATTGCCAACCGCGACCGTGCGGCCGG
>JBKDZY010000234.1:0-1688 GCA_047971765.1 Hyphomicrobiaceae bacterium
GAAGCTCTATCTGCAGAAGGAAGAGTTCGAGGTCCCGATTTTCAGGCGGCTCGCCCTGGTCTTCAAGCTCAAGAGCGCGGAGAAACGGGTCAATGAACTGGTCGAACTCCACGGGATGGAGCGGCGCAAGGCGGAGCGGCAGGTGAAGCGCAACCGGGGGCTGATCTCCGGCTTCATCAAGTCGGAGAACATCTACATCAAGTTGTTCAAGAACATTCCGCGCGATGACCTTGAAATGGTGTTCCCCAACACCCGCATCCGGTTCCGGCTGTTCGACAAGATCCGGCTGGGTGTGACGGCTGGCGGCGGCCTTGGCGTGGGCGTGGCGGGAACGCTGTCGAAACTTGCGGTAGCCACCAACCCGATTGCGCTGGCCGGTGCGGCCTTCGGGCTTGGCGGTATCGCGGTTCGCCAGATCGTGAGCTACGCCAACCAGCGCAACAAGTACATGGTGACCATGGCCCAGAATCTCTATTCGCACGCACTGGCCGACAACCAGGGCGTTCTGGCGCTGCTCGGCGGGCGCGCGGCGGAAGAGGATTTCAAGGAGGACATCCTCCTCTACACGCTGCTCGCAAAGGAGGCCGTGCGCCGGGACGAGCTGCCCGACGCGGACAAGGCCATCGAGAACTACCTGGTCGAAACCTTCGGGGTGGATGTCAATTTCGATGTTCTCGACGCACTGTCGCGGCTGCGGGCCGATGGCATCGTTGACGTCAATACGGATGGCGTACTGGAGACCCTGCCCCCGCAGCGAGCCGCCTGGCGGATCGACGAGTTATGGGACCGTTATCTCGATGACCTGCAGCACGTTGCATATGGCGAAGGATACGAGTACGAGGGCGAGCAACGAGCGCCAGGAGGACCGATGTGACCGCCCAGACAGTCGATGAAACCGTACCTCGGACCAACCAGATCCGACTGTCATTGCTCCTCGACGATAGATCCGCGGCGTTGCAGATCGCCGACGACCTCCAATGGAACGAAATCTGTCCGGCCACGGCGCTCAGCGTTTTCGAGGACAACGGCGGCACGCGCTGGCGCATCGACGCCTACTACCTCGCCCCCCCTGTCCCATCCGTGGTGATGGAGGTGATTGCCGGGCACACGCTGGTGCAACCGCCGGAACTGGCCGAAGTGCCTGACGAAAACTGGGTCGCGATCAGCCAGGCCGCGCTGCCGCCCGTCGCTTCCGGCCGCTTTATCGTGCACGGCAGCCACGACCGTGCACGGGTCGGCCGCCGCCAGTGGGCCATCGAGATCGAAGCCGGTGAAGCCTTCGGGACCGCCCATCACGCGACCACGGATGGCTGCCTGCAATGGCTGGACCACCTGGGCCGGAACCACCGGCCAGGGCGCATCCTGGATCTCGGCTGCGGAACGGGAGTACTGGCCATCGCCGCGAGCCGACTGTGGCCACGCGCCCAGGTGACCGCCAGTGACATCGACGAGACGGCGGTCTCGGTTGCCCGCGCCAATGCCTGCCTGAACAGGGCCGGCAACCGCATCAGGATGGTCGCGGCCGCGGGCGTGGAGCAAGCCATGCTGCGCCACCGCGGGCCCTATGACCTGATTGTCGCCAACATCCTCGCCGGCCCCCTGATCAGGCTCGCACCCAGCCTCGCCCGCAGCGTCAGACCTGGCGGCTACATCGTCCTCGCGGGCATCCTCACGCCACAGGCGCGTGA
>JBKDZY010000235.1:0-13017 GCA_047971765.1 Hyphomicrobiaceae bacterium
GTCGTCCGGCGAGCCGACTATGACATAGCCGCGATCGACGATGTCCTCCATCGTCTTGGCAACCATGTTGAACCGCGTGCCGGTGGTGGAACCCGTCGTGCCCTGGGCCGCCAGTTGGTCCTTTGCCTTGGAGGCATCGGCGGCGGCTTCGGCCGCGGCTTTCACCTGGCTCTGTAATCCGACCCGTTGCGTGGCCTCCGTATTGTAGCCCGGTGGAGACGCATACTTCAGGTCGACGTGCAGGCACCGGCCATAGAAGGATTCGGCGGCTTCCGCGTAGCGTTCCATGGCCTCCGAGCGGGTCTCCGCAACGCCCACGAACTGCAGAAAGCCGGCGCGGTAGGGGTTGCGGTCCTTGCCGAGCTTGGCCATCTCGTCCCAGAACCCCTTCATGGTCCTGAGGCCGGCCTTGTAGCCGTAGTAGGACAGGTAGCAGTAGACGTAGTCCATCCGTGCGCACCACTGCCACGTCTCGACCGATCCGCCGCCTGGAATCCACACCGGCGGATGCGGCTGCTGCACCGGGCGCGGCCAGATGTTGACATAACGCTGCTGGTTGAAGCGCCCGTTGAAGGCAAACGTGTCCTTCTCTGTCCACGCCTTCATCACCAGGTCGTGTGCCTCCATGTAGCGTTCGCGTAGCATGGATGGGTTCTGGCCGTAGGCGTAGCAGGTGTCCATCGGCGTGCCGACCGGGAACCCGGCAATCAGCCGTCCGCCCGAGATGCAGTCGATCATTGCGAACTCTTCCGCCACCCGTGTCGGCGGGCTGTAGAGCGCCAGCGAGTTCCCCATCACGCAGATGGCGGTGTCCGTGGTGCGCCGCGACAGCGCCGACGCGATGAGGTTTGGCGATGGCATCAGCCCGTAGCCGTTGGAATGGTGCTCGTTGACACAGATCGCATCGAAGCCGCAGTCAGCCGCGAACTCCATCTCGTCCATGAAATCGTTATACATCAGGTGCGCGCGCTTCGGATCGAACAGCGTCGAATGAATATCCACCCACACCGACGGATTCTTCTCGCGGAAGTCATCCGGAAGCTCGGTATAGGGCATAAGGTGGAACCACATCAGTTTCATCGCTATCCTCCTCATTGATCCGGCATTGTCGCCTGGCTCACCGGTCAGCCGGCACCGTTCACGTCATAGTTTCCAATAAGTCCGGACATCAGGCAAGCGATCCGTCGCCAGCCTGCGTGGGCAATGGTCACACGCTTCCCCTCCGCCATTGTGAAAACCGAGCCGGGCGATTATCTCTCGGGACTGGAACCGGCGCCGCAGCCGCGCCGGCTGCCGAGCACGCAACCCGAGCGCGAGAGAGCCAGCGATCCCAAGCAATGCCTGTGACACGCGAACAACTCATGACCCGCCTGGACGACCTGGGCATAGAGACCCGGACGGTCGAGCATGAGGCCGTTTTCACGGTTGCCGAGAGCGACCAGTTGCACCGTGAAATAGAGGGTGGACATACCAAGAACCTGTTCCTCAAGGATGCCAAGGGCCGCTTGTGGCTGGTGGTGGCAGAGGCGCATACCCCCGTTGATCTCAAGGCTCTGCCCAAGGTGATCGGCTCTGCCCGCCTCTCGTTCGGCAAGCCAGAGCTGCTGATGGAGGTCCTGGGCGTACCCCCGGGTTCGGTCACCGCTTTTGCCGTTATCAATGACACCGGCCGCCGCGTGAGCGTGGTGGTCGACCAGCGATTGATGGTCTATGATCGGATCAACTGTCACCCCTTGGAGAATACGGCGACCACGTCGATCGCGCGGGATGACCTCTTGGCCTTCATGCGCGCGTCGGGCGTCGAGCCCCAGGTTCTTCCACTGGCGGTGCCGTCCGCGTCCACCTGAGGTGCCCGCGGGCGCAGGCTGGCCCGCCGCCCGGGCCGCCAGCCCGACATGACAAACCCAATCCGGCCGGATCGCCAACGCATCCCGCCCACGAGGAGAATACCATGCAGATCGGTCAGGGTGGTCCCGCTGGCGGGGCCGACGTCGAGGTGATCAAGGAGAGCAGCACGGCCGCGTTCCGCGCCGACGTGATCGACGCATCGAACACCACCCCCGTGCTGGTTGATTTCTGGGCGCCATGGTGCGGCCCCTGCAAGCAGTTGACACCGGTGCTCGAGAAGACCGTGCGTGCGTATGGCGGCAAGGTGCGCCTCGTCAAGATCAACATCGACGAGCACCCGGCCATTGCAGGCCAGCTTCGCGTGCAGTCCATTCCCACCGTTTACGCCTTCCGTGATGGCCGTCCGATTGACGGCTTCCAGGGCGCGTTGCCGGAAGGCCAGGTCCGCCAGTTCATTGACCGCATTCTGGGCGACGCCATGGGCGAGGATCTGGCCCAGGCGGTCGAGGAAGCCGACAAGCTGCTTGAAGCCGGCGACATCCAGGGCGCCGCCGAGATTTACGCCGCCGTGCTCAAGGAGGATCGCGAGAACCTCTCGGCACTGGCCGGCCTCGCCAAATGCTATCTCAAGACCGGCGACATCGAGCGCGCCCAGCAGACCCTGGCCCTGGTGCCGCCCGACAAGAAATCCGCGCAGCCCATTGCCGGCGTTGTCGCAGCCCTTGAATTGGCCGCCCGCGGGTCCAATCCCGGCCAGACCGAGGAATTGCGCCAGCGGATCGAGGCCAATCCCTCTGATCACCAGGCCCGGATTGATCTGGCCGTCGCATTGGCGGCGTCCGGCGACAAGGAAGGTGCCGTCGATCAGCTCCTCGAGAGCTTCCGGCGCGACAAGGAGTGGAACGAACAGGCCGCCAGGAAACAGCTTGTGCAACTTTTCGAGGCCTGGGGACCGAAGGACGAGGCCACCATGGGCGGCCGCCGGCGCTTGTCGTCCATGTTGTTCTCTTGATCAGTTGCCGGGCTCTGTCGCGGGTGACAGCTCTCTGACCCGGCGCTCGGGAAAGCGAGGGGTTGCAAGCGCGCGATCGGCAAGAGAAAGTCTGCGGGCGGGATTGGGTGACCATTGCGGCTGCCTGATCCCCTGACGCCCATAAGACGCCAACGGAGGTGCCATGCCTCACCGGTACATGACGATTGACGATCTGCCCGACCGGATACCGGTTTTCCCGTTGGCCGGCGCCATTCTGCTGCCGCGCTCCTCTGTGCCGTTGAATATTTTCGAACCGCGCTACCTGGATTTGTTCGACGAAGCGATGAGTGGCACCCGTCTTGTCGGATTGATCCAGCCTGCCGGCGAAGGCGGACCGACGGGCTCTCCGCAGAGCAATTCCGCGCCGGTGCTCGAAATCGGCTGTGCCGGACGGATCACCACCTACCAGGAACGCGACGACGGCCGCCTGACCATCGTCTTGAGCGGGGTGACACGCTTCAAGCGCAAGGCAGAGCTGCAACTCGGCAAACCCTACCGCGAATTCGAAGTCGATTTCTCTGGCTTTGCGGACGATCTCGAGCCCGGCATTGGAGAGGATGCCGTCGATCGCGAGCGCCTGCTGGAAACACTGCAGCGCTATCTCACGCAGCGCGACTTGAAGGCCGACTGGAGTGTTATTGAGCGTACCGGATCGGAGCAGCTCATCAATTGGCTTTCGGTCGCAAGCCCGTTCGGGAGTGCGGAGAAGCAGGCGTTGCTGGAGGCCAGGACTTTGCGCGACCGCGCGGAGGCACTGGTGACGCTGGCAGAAATGGAGCTTGCAGCCGGTGGCAGCGATGGCGGCGGCCGCGTGCAGTAGCGGCATGCAATTGAGCGTGCCGCGATTCCAAGGAACCCGCGCAGACCGGCAGAAATGAGCTGGCGAACCCGCAGGATCGGAAACACTCATGACAGACGAGCCAGCCCCCCCGAACGAGACCATGACCGGCGCTATTGCCTCGGCAGCCGCGACGCAGGTGCCAAAGACGGATCGCCGGCTGCTCGAATTGCTGGTCTGCCCGGTGACCAAGACAGTTCTCGAATACGACGAGCAGCGCCAGGAGCTGATCAGCCGCAAGGCCCATCTGGCTTTCCCCATCCGGCGCGGCGTACCGCACATGGTGGTTGCCGAAGCCCGTCAACTCGATGACTGACACCCCGCAAGGTCGTCCCCGGAGATGGCTGCCGGACATGGGATGAGGCCTTGTCCGGTGTCGACGTCACGCACGTCCGGACAGCCTCATCCTTCCAGGATGAAGCGCGTGAGCTCGTCCGGGGTCGATAGCATCGGATAGTGTCCGGTATCGATCACATGCCAACTCCCGCCCAGCTTGTCGCGGGTGCGCCGGATATGGGCTTCCCCAGGGTTGGGCGCCTGGCTGCAATAGAGCACGGACGCCTTCCAGGGCATGTCCCAGAACTTCTCGAGTTTCACCGGCTCATGAAAGACGGCGGTCGGATGCAGCGTGATCCGGTCCCCTGCCCAGTGCTTGGTCTGTTCGTCGAGTCCGGCGAAAAGGCGGTTCATGGCGTCCTCCTTCGAGGGGCCAAGCCCGAGTTCGGTGTTGATCGCGGCAGGTCGTGTGACGATGTCGCGGATCTTTTCGCCATTGAACAGCGCCAGCGCATCCGCGAACACGACGCGCCCCACCCGCTCTGGTGCGCGCTCCGCCGCCGCCATCACCATGCCGCCGCTCGATGTGCCGACCAGCACCGCATCCTTGATGTCCTGGTAGTAGAGGAACTGGGCGATGTCCTCGCCATGCGTTTCCGTCGTGATGCCTGCCCTGAGCGAGCTTTTCCTGTCTCCGCAGCCGTCGAGTGTCGGCGCATGGACGCTATGCCCGGCGCTCCGCAGGCGCTCCGTGATGCGCTGCCAGATCCACCCTCCCTGGTAGGCGCCGTGGATAAGAACGATCGTAGCCATGTCTTCTCTCTCCTGAAATCGGATTGCCTGGGATGCTCAAAGTCCGCCGGTAACGTCGATGGTCAGCCCCGTCACGAAATCCGCGTGCGACGAGGCCAGAAAGGCGATGACATTGGCCTGGTCCACCGACTCCGCCATCCGCCGCAGGGGCGTGCGCTCGATGTCGGCTGTGCGGACATCGGGAGGCCGCTGTTCCCATCGCGGTTTCATGCGTTCGGTCAACGTCATCGAAGGCGCAATGGCGTTGACGTTGATGCCGTGGGGACCGAGTTCGTTGGCGAGCTTGGTCGTGAACGCAATGATGCCGCCCTTGGCCGCCGCGTAGGCGGATGAACTGGCAACGCTCTTGCCGCGGCCTGCAATCGACGCGATGTTGACGATCTTGCCGCTGCCCTGCCGCTTCATGATCGGGATCACGGCATGGGTGAACAGGAAGGTGCCATTCAGGTTGAAATCAACAATCGCCTGCCATTCCGCCAGGGTCAGCTCGTCGGTTGCAGCCAGCGGGTTGGGGATGATGGTTGATCCACCGACCCCGTTCATCAGCTCGTCGATGCTCCCGAAACTCTTGACGACATCGGCGACGACACCATCCACATGGCCGGCATCAAGGGCGTTGGCAGGATAGGGGTAGGCGTTTCCCCCGGCCTCCGTGATGGCCGCCACGGTCGCCTCCAGCTTGTCCTTGTTGTTGTCGACTGCCGCGACAGTGCCGCCCTCGGCAGCGATGATGTCGCATGTGGCGCGGCCGATACCGCTCGCCGCCGCTGTGATCAGCGCGACCTTGTCCCTGAAGCGCATTGATTGTCCTCCCGAACTCCTGCTGGGTTGCCCCGTTGCCTCCGATCCTCCGACGGAATGGTCATGGCGTCCAGTCCGGGCCCGCAGTGTCGGTTGCAAACCCGAGGCTGGACCATGGGCGCTGCGCACGGCAAGATCAGGCCGGGATATCGAAACGCAGAGGAAAGCCGATGAGCGAAGCCGCAAGCCCTGGGCGCATGACAACCGTCAGATTGCAGAACATCGCCCAATCCTATGGTCAGTCCGCCGCCTTGATGGCGGCCGTCGAGCTGGGTGTATTCACCGCCATCGCCAAGGGCGCCGGAACGTTCGCGGAGATCGCGCAAGCGGTCGATATTCTGCCCACCAATGCCGAGCGGCTCGTTGTGGTGCTTTGCGCCGCTGGACTGGTCGAGAAGCGCGACGGCCGTCTCGTCAATGCGCCGGATGTCGAGCGCTTCCTGGTCGAGGGTGAAGCAGGCTACATGGGCCCGTGGATCACTTTCACCAAGCCGCAGTGGAACGAGTGGGGCAGGCTGGCCGATCATCTGCGGCTCAAGAACCTGAAACGCATGGGGTCCATTGGCGACATCACCGTGGATGACGCGCGCCGTTATCACAAGGCAACATATTCGATCGGCATGGGCGCGGGGCGCCGCTTTGTGCGCCAGGTCGACCTGGCAGGGCGCAAACGTATCATGGACATCGGCGGCGGCTCGGGCGCCTATTGCATCCAGGCGGCGAAAAAGCATCCGCATATCACTGCCGTGGTCCTTGATCTCGAGCCGGTCTGTGTGGTCGCGCGCGAGTTTCTTGCCGAGAACGGCGTTGGCGACCGCGTCGAGGCCCGGGCCTGCAACTTCGTCACCGATCCCTTGCCCGCCGATTGCGATGTCGCGATCATGGCGTCGAACCTGCCGATGTACGCGCGCGAAATCATTTCCTCTGTCATCGCCAAGACCCACGATGCGCTCCTGCCCGGTGGCCAGATGCATCTGATCGGCGAGACCACCAACGACGAGCGCACCGGCCCCTGGGGGCCGGCCTATTGGGGCCTGGGCCAGGCGATCTCGGATTCCGAGGGCGTTGCCCATTCCGAAGCCGACGTCATCGGCTACTACACCTCGGCCGGTTTCAAGGACGTGCGCATCGAGGAGTTCATTCCAGGCTCCCTCAGCCGCATTGTCGGCACCAAGGCATGAAGAAGGTGAGGCCAGAGATGTTCCACACGGCCGTCTGCGATCTGCTGTCGATCCGCTACCCCATCCTGCAGGGCGCCATGCAGGGCGGTGGCGGGGTCGAACTTGTGGCCGCGGTCTCTGAAGCCGGCGGCCTCGGCGTCCTGCCCACCTTCCAGAACCCCGACAAGAAGCTGAGGGACGATATTGCCGCCGTGCGCCGGCTGACCGACAAGCCGTTCGGCGTCAACATCATCCCGATGGGGCGCGGCATCACTGAACGCTGCGTGGCCACCTGCATCGAGCTAGGCATTCCCATTGTCACCACGGGGCGGGCCGATCCGGGCGAGGATGCGGTGCGCAGGCTCAAGGCGGCCGGCATCAAGGTGGTGTCGGTCATTCCGACCGTCGAGCACGCCCGCCGCATGGAAGCCGAAGGCGTCGATGCCGTCGTCGCCTCGGGAACAGAGGCAGGCGGCCACGTTGGCACCATCGCGACGCTGCCGCTCGTGCCCATGGTGGTCGATGCCGTGAAGATCCCGGTGTTGGCTGCAGGCGGCATCGGCGACGGACGTGGCATGTTGGCGGCCTTTGCGCTGGGCGCGGCCGGCATCCAGATGGGCACCCGTTTCATGGCCACCGCCGAATCCGATCTCAATGCATGGGGCCGCGGTTGCCTGCTCGAGATGCGTGAGACCGATACCCTGGTGACGCGCGCCATGACGGGTGCGACCGTGCGCTGCATCAAGACACCGGAAATCGAGGCCTATGAGGCGGCATTGGCGCGCCACGCACCGGATGACGAGGTGGCTGATTTGAAGCGGGCCGTCCGTGGATCACGCAACGAGGTGGACAAGAGCAGGCGTCGCCAGTCCGCAGCCGGTCAGGTTGCTGGAATGATCACCGATGTGCCGACCGTCAAGGAGCTGATCGACCGCATCCTGGAAGAGGCGGCAACCCTCGCGACGCGCCTTCCACGGATCATCGGCGTCGGTGCGGACGACAAGCATCCGGCCTGAGATAACGCGCACTTTCGAACTGGCGCGGCGCATCGAAGCAGCGCGCTCGCGCCATCTTGTCTGCGTCCCGATCCTGGGCCATCAGCCCTGGCCAGCGCGCCAACTGCAACGGCCAGGGCTCTGTCAGCCGGGAGCCGTGCAGAACGGCTGAGCTCCGAACACGGCAGATAATGATCGAGTGACGCATGACGGCAGTTTTGCGGCCGGTAGCCGCGCTTCTTCTGGCAACCGCAATCCTCGTCATGGGGAGCGGGCTCATCGGTGTGCTGGTTCCGTTGCGTGGCGAACTGGAGGGCTTCGGCCCCATCGCAATCGGTGGCTTCGGTGGGTCATATTACGCGGGGTTGATGGCCGGCTGCATCGTCGCGCCAAGGGTCATCGGCCGCGTCGGTCATATTCGCGCGTTTGCCGCTGCCACCGCACTCGTCGCCATTGCGCCGTTGATCATGGCGCTTTGGGTTGAACCCTTCACCTGGTGCGTACTCCGAATTTTCCAGGGCATGTGTTTCGCCACGTTGTTCATGGTGATCGAGAGTTGGCTCTCCGATGCAACCACCACCCAGACGCGCAGCCAGGTGCTGGCCATCTATTCCATTGTCCATCTTACCGTCTCGACCATCGGGATGCAGTTGATCAGTCCCGGTCGGATCGGGAGTTTCGAGCTCTTCAGCCTGGTTGCGATCCTGTTCTCTTTGGCCGCGGTGCCTGTGGCCTTGACCCGGTCGCTGGCTCCGGCACCGCCCCGCCCTGTGGCCCTGGGGTTTGCGCGGCTGCTGGCCATCTCTCCCACCGCCCTGGCCGGTGTCGCGTTCGCCGGACTGTCCAATAGTGCCACCTGGACCATGACAACGGTGTTCGGCAAGGGCCTGGGGCTCGACGCGCAGAACTCGGCCATTCTGCTGGCCCTCATCGTGTTGTCTGGTGCGGTGGCGCAATGGCCGGTCGGTTTCGCATCCGACAAGCTGGGGCGGCGGCCGGTTCTGATCACGTTGACAGGCCTGGCAGCCGTAGCCTGCGGTGGCATCGTCCAGGCAGGCGTTACCGATCACGCCATGCTGTTCGTCTCCGCCATCGTCTTCGGTGGTGCGTCTTTCGCCATCTATCCGGTCTGCGTTGCTCATGCCAACGACCTGATCCCGCGGGAACAAGCGGTTGAAACCTCTGGTGGCCTTCTGCTGCTGTTCTCTCTCGCTGCTGTCGCTGGTCCGTTGCTGGCATCGGTGTTCATGTCGGTCTGGGGCTACTGGTCGCTGTTTCTCTTTCTCGGCGTCGCCCATCTGCTGCTGGCGCCGGTCCTGCTGGTCCGTGTGAGCCAGCGTCCGACCCTGCCCACGGCGGACAAGGACGACTTCGTCCTGGTGGCGCGGACCACGCCTGCCATGTTCGAGCTCGATCCCAGGGCGGAGCCGGCCGAGGAAGATCCCCACAGGGTCGCTCCCACGGCCTGAGGGTCTGCGGCCCTGTTCATTGCAGGCGGAAATCGACCCGGCACGTCGGCACCGGCGATGGACGCAATGGCGGTCATCATGCCAAGCTTCCGGCAAGCCCCATCCAGCAACTCGTTCCAGAGGACTGCGCCATGCCCATCGAAATGCCAGCCGTTAGTCTTGTCGCGGTTCCAGGACGCCGCCGCGCCACGCTCGAGGTGGCCACAGAACTCGAGAAGCGCGGTTTCGCGGGCATCTGGTCGCCGAGCATGTTCTCGAACCTGTCGCTGGCCGAGGCGCTATGCCATGTCACCAGAACCATGACCTTCGCCACCTCGATTGCCCCGATCTATTCGCGGACGCTGCTCGATTTTGCCCAGAGCGCGGCGTTCATCCATGAGCTGTCAGGTGGCCGTTTCCGGCTCGGGGTCGGCGTCAGCCATGCTCCATCCCACGTCCGCATGGGGGTGACGCCGGGCAAACCGCTGGCCGATATGCGGTCTTTTGTCGGGAAGCTCCGGGCGAGCGCAGGCCTGGGCGCCATGCCGCCGGTCGTGCTTGCCGCCCTGCGCACCAACATGGTCAAGCTGGCAGGCGAAATCGGCGATGGCATCGTGTTCGCGAATGCCTCGCGGTCCCACATGCCCGCAAGCCTGTCGTCGCTGCCGGAGGCCAGGCGCAACGACGCCGGTTTCAGCATCGCCAACATGATCCCGACCTGCATTTCCGATGATGTCGAGGCGGCCAAGGCGGTCAACCGACGGACACTGACCTCCTACGGTCTGCTGCCCAACTACCGCAACTACTGGAAGGAAGCTGGTTACGTCGAGGAGATGGAAGCGATCGAGAAGGCCGTGGCCGAGAACCGCAAGGAAGACGTGCCGAAATACTTTTCCGATCGCTGGCTGGCCGATTGCACCCTTTTCGGCCCGCGCAACAAGGTGCTCGAAGGTGTCGAGGCATGGCGCGAGGCAGGAGTACGAACCCCTATCATCGTTCCATCGTCAGCCGCAGGCAACCAGATGAAGGCCCTGGAAGAGATCATGGCGGCCTTCGCCGCCTGAGCGGGGCACACGGGTGAGCGGGTCACGCAAAAAGGCAGCAGCAGGTCCGTGAGCGACAACAAGCCCGCCCCATTCCGGTTGAACCGGAATGGGGCGGGCTCCCGTGTCACCGGATCCTGGCGTCCACGCTGTTCAATGGCGGATGAGAGGACGCCACGCGCGCAGGGTCTCCAGCAGATCGGTTCGCGACGTTACGCGCATCTGCTGGTCTCCTTCCACCGCCGAGCCGTCTGCCGACAAACGCCAGGACGCAGTCTGCTTGCGGCTCTTCTGGTTGGCCGGCAGGCGCTCGCGCGAGACCTCTGCGATGCTCGGGCTGGTGTAGACAGGCTGGGCGCCATCCCAGAGGTGTCCGAAGGCGTTGCGGGCCGCGCGCACCTGATCGCGAACGTCCGTCTTGTACATCTCAAAGGCGTCGATCTTGCCCGGATTGCGCCGCATGCAGTCGCCGAACCAGAAGCTCCGGTCGCCGATGATGAGCTGCTCATGCCCGTCCAGGATCCGCGGGTTCGTGGTCAGGCGGATTTCATGATCGAAACCTGCACTGAAAACGAGATTCCACGTCTCATTGGCCGCCGCAATGGCCCCGCCGGCAAGCACGATCCGGGCGCCAAGCCCCCGCTCGGCGAGCATCCCGGACAGCGACAACAGGGCCGTCATGACCGGGCTTGATGGGGACGTGGCAAGCACAACTATGGTATCCGCGCACGTTGCCTCTGCCGTTCGCGATTCTTGTTCTATGAATGTCTCGAGCTTTTTGGTCCGCTCCTCTTGCGTGGTGGATCCCGTCGGTCGAAACAAGTTGAGGCTCATGTTGGGTTCCCTCACGGCGCCAGCAGTGCCAGCGCTCTCGTTGTTGCCAGGCCAATGTGCCGTTCCAGGCGTTAATTTAACCTTATGCCGCTGGCCAATCTGGGACGCTCCAGGGGCGACATCATGGCATCTGTTCACTGTGGTTCTTATTCATTCCAAAGCCCTCGCGAACCCCGGAAACAAAGGGTTTGTCGAGTGTTCAGATGTCGCGCGAGGCGGGGCTGAAACGCCGCGCGATCTGCATGAAATTTTCTTCCGTCTCGGTAATATTTTTCATCAGCCTGGTTTCCCTCGCATGTGCGCCAATCTCAGGGCTCCTGGTCTGGATATCGGGCGCCGATGTCCCCTCCAGAGAAGCTGGTCCGGCAGGGCAGTCCGCCACGTCTTCTCCGGCCTGCGATGCCTGGAGCGCCGCAGGCGTTTGTGATGGCGTTTGCGGTAGGGGAGGGGGCAACGCCGAGCCCATGTCCCAGCTTGCGTCGGCAACAATTTCGGGGGTGTTGCCGTGATCGTGCAGTTCGCTGGTCATGGCGCCGCTTGTGCCATCGGCAAGCGTTTGCCCGGGCTGAACCGGCTCGGTGGTATCGGTCGCTGCCTCGCGCGTTTGGTCCGGTTGGGTGTCGATGGACCGGACAGGCAGGACCTCATCGTTGTCGCGACCGACAGCCGGTTCGGTGCCCGGGAGAAACCTCGGCTCCGGCGGCTCCTGGGTATCCCGCGAGGCGGTATCGTCCGACGCGGCCACGGTGCTGGACGCTTTGCGCGGCACTCCAGCCTCGCCACCCTCGATGACATGTGGCGTGAAGGTTCCGCGCCGCGGCATCTGGCGGTCACGGTTCCGCCCGTTCACGGGAGAGGTTGCCTCGTCGAGGACGCGGTCGAGCTGTCTGGTCGCCAGATTGGACGGCTCCCGCGTCACTGGTCCGCGCGGCTCACCGCGCGTGCCGCCATATCCCGCGGCAGCGTGGCGCTCGAAGGCAGGCGTATCGAAATTGGCGCGCCGCGGATGCGCATGCGGCGACGGATCCGCAAGCGGCGCCTCGAGCATGTCCCTCACGCGTGGCATCTCGCGCATCTTCTGTTCTTCGACCCGCCGCGCAGCGCCCATGACAGCGCCGAGAATGATCTCCGACCACGCGCCGTCGCGGAACCGGTAGACCCGGAACGCACCCGCATTGGCGAACTTGCTGCCCTGCCGCCGCAACCGCTTCTGGATCACCGAGGTCGAGAGCAATGGGTTCATCACGCGGGAAAAGATCTTCTCCTTCTCGAAGCTCGCAAACAGGTTCGAGAGCAGATGGGCCTCCTGCATCAGTTTTTCCGCGTCCGACACGCCATAACCCAGGCGCTGGCGGTCTTTGTGGGGATTGGGGCGGTACGGCGTGTTGAGCGGAACGGCGGCGTAGTAGTCGCCGTGATAGTCGAACACCACATGCCGGAAGACCTCGAAATTCTCCCGAACCTCCTTGTCGCGGTGGATGTCGTTGAAGCGTGAAAGGATCTGGATCACCGGCCCCCGCTCGGCAGCCCGCATCTTCGGCACCAGCCGCTCTAGCGGTGACGCAGGTCGCCGGATCGAAACCAGCAGCAGGCAAAGGTCAACGAAGATGGCGATAGCAAGCGGAATGTAGTCCCGTCGGGACAGACCGGAACCGGTTGTCGCTTTCGCAGCCTGCATGGCCGTCGCGGAACCATTTTCGGCAGACTGGATGGCCTTCTTCTGCAGAGCGCGGAGTTCCTCCGGGCTCGGCGGCAGCTTGAAGGACAAAAGCCCGACGAAACTGGCGCCGAGACGCCGGAACGCCTCGATGACGGCTTCCGAACCCTCGACCGCGGCGATCTGCGGTTTGGTCACGACCGGCAGTTCGTCGATGGCTCGCACGACCCCGCCGAGCGCCGCGGAAAGCTGGCTGTCGGGGCAGGCGAAG
>JBKDZY010000236.1:0-1921 GCA_047971765.1 Hyphomicrobiaceae bacterium
GTCCTGTTCGCCGGAGCGGGCGACGACCAGACGGAGGCGGCCCAGTTCGGGATGCCGCTTGGAGATCTCGGCAATCTGCTCGGGATGGACGAACATGCCGCGGACTTTTGTCGTCTGGTCAGCGCGGCCAAGCCAGCCCTTGATACGGGTGTTGGTGCGGCCACAGGGGCTGGTTCCCGGCAGTACGGCGGACAGGTCGCCGGTTGCAAACCGGATCATCGGATAATCGCGATTGAAGGTGGTGACGACGATCTCGCCGACCTCGCCGTCCGGAACGGGGTCGCCGGTGCCGGGCCGCACGATTTCGACAATGGCGCCCTCGTCGATGATCATGCCTTCGACGCTGCCATCGGGAGCCGGGCTTTCGTAGGCGATCAAGCCCACGTCGGCGGTTGCGTAGCATTGAAAGACGGCGATGCCACGGTCTGCGTATTCCTTGCGAAGCGATGGGAAGAGTGCGCCGCCGCCCATCATGGCCTTGCGGATGGAGGACAGGTCGCGGCCTGCTTCGCTGGCCTTGTCCAACAGGATTTTCAGATAATCAGGTACGCCGACATAGACGCTGGGGCGCAGGCGTTCGATGGCTTCGAGCTGCTGCTCGGTATTGCCGGGGCCGGCCGCAATGACCGTACAGCCCAGGGCGCGGGCGCCTGCATCGAGAATCCATCCGCCCGGTGTGAGATGGTAGGCGAAGGTGTTGTGGATCACGTCGGTCGCGCGAATGCCGACGGCATAGAGGGCGCGTGCCGACCGCCACCAGTCCGTGGACAGGCCCTCGGGCTCGAAAATGGGGCCAGGCGACATGAATACGCGCCCCAGCCGGCCAGGCTGGGTGGTCGCAAACCCACCGTAGGGGGGATGCCTGGCCTGCAGGTCCTTCAACGAGGACTTGCGCAGGATGGGGAGCCTGCTCAACTCCTCGCGGTTCGTCACGCTTGCGGCATCGAACCCTTCCAGGTGGGTTTTCCATCCGGGGCAGTTTGCCTTCACCTCTTCGAGGAAGGCCGGCAGCATCGCAAACTGGGAGGTCTCGCGGGATTCGGGGGGGCGGGTCTCGAGGGTGTCGTAGTAGTCGGTCATCGCGGTCTCCCGTCAGGTCGATCGTCACGTCGTGGGATATGAAACAGAAACCCGCCGATTTCTTGATGGCTGCGGGGTGGTCATCCTCTCTCTATGACGCGCCGAGTAACCGAACATCAACGATATTTGCACTCCCGGAATCAAGGCGCTGGAAATGCACCTCGAATTTTCATTTATGATCACTTGATATTGCTGAAAATGACGAGCAGATCGTGGGAGTTGATGATGTCCAGTACAAGCCTGGTGCTTCTGGGGATGTTTGCGGTCTTCAATGTGTTCGACTGGCGTGCCGACGCCTTCTCGGCTGCTTCGCAGCCCTGGGTTCTTGGTGCGCTGGTTGTCGCTGGCCTGTTTTCCATTGCCGGCATGGTTGTTTCAGGCGCGGCGCCGGGGGCGCGACAGGTGCCCAAAGGGCCGACCATTGCCCGGGCGCGCCGCCACTATGGCCACCAGCGTTGATCCGCGTGTGAGCCCGTGTAGCGGTAAGAGGTCCGGCTGGTTTGCGCTCTCGCGCCGGACCGCAGTCGGGGCCTGAGCGTTTCCCCCTGAACCTGAAACGCCATATGGCGGTTGGAAGCACATGATCCGTCGCCGTCCCAAATGCGGTGCGGCGCGGGGGGGCATCAACGCAGTTCGGTTGCCGTCACCAAGGCCTTGAAGGGGACGTTGGCAGCCTCGAACGCGGTTTTGGCGCCTTCCTGGCGATCAACGACTGTCAGGACGAGGACGACATTTCCGCCTTCCGCCCGTATGGCCTCGATGGCCTTCAGCGACGATCCGCCAGTGGTGGTGACATCCTCAAGCACGACGATGCGCTTGCCGGCGAGGGTTTCACCCTTGC
>JBKDZY010000237.1:0-2743 GCA_047971765.1 Hyphomicrobiaceae bacterium
CCATCTGACCGAGGCGGCCGATGCGCTGTAACAAGATGACCTGCATGGTGAACTCCTTCGTGGTTTGTTCGATAACGGAATGGGTTTGAGTGACTTAGGGTGTTGGTGGACGTTGTGGCCCGGATGGCGTGTTGTGACGCCCGTTCCGGAATGAAAAGATGGTGTCAGCGAGACCGGCTATTGCGAGCACGAGGACCACAGCTGGGGTGAGAAAGAGAAGCCCTGCGTAAAGGGTCGCGAGAATAAAACCACGCCAAGGTGAACTGCGTGTCATGTGATGGGCAATCACCAGTCCGACGACAGCAAAGGCAAGAAAGAGTGCGCCAGCAAAGCCGCCGGCGGCCAAGCCGATGACGCCATTGACGAAGGCGAGGAGCAGGGCGGCGAGGAGAAAGATCGTCGCGACCGGCGGCATGGCGATGGTGCTGATATCGGGCCATGGGCGAACGAGGCGGCCGGACGCCCTGGTGATCCGGCCGGCCAGCCACAGGTTCAAAAGCGTCGTGATGAGTGACAGGGCAGCGAGCGTGATCGGCATCAGCGTCAGGACCCGGGTGGCGACGGCGGAAATTTCCGGATCGGTCATCGGTTTGTTGCCGGGCAGGCTGGCGAGCTCGGTTTTGACGAAACTTTCCACGAGCGCCTTCATGGCCTTGGTGACGGCGGCCAGATCGGTGCCGAGCATGGTGATGGCGATGGCGGCGAAGAGCCCGGCAAAAAGGGCAGCGGCGAAGAGAATGCGGCCAAGGGGGTACCACTCGACGACTTCGCCGTTTTCCTGACGGCCAAGCAGGGCAAGGCGGGTCGTCAAGGTGGCCGGTGCGGCGGCACTGGCGGCAAAGACGAGGGCGGCGAGCGGGTTGGTCATGACCAGGATCGCGAGCGTTGCGACAATGGCGGCGATGCTGGCGGCGGCCGGCGCAATTCCGAGGCCGACCAGATAAAGAGACAGGGGTGTCAGAAAATAGAGTACCAGCCGGACGAACATCGGCCCGGTGGTGGCCGAGGCAAAAACAACGGCCGCAATGAGGCCCGCCGCGATGGCGAGAAGAATCTGGTTGGTCGTCATTACGTGCTGTCCCGCTGATTGGCGGTTAGAGTGAAATCCGGCCGGTCTGGTTATCGACGCGCCGCCTTCACCCAACGAAGATTTGCAAAAGTGCGTCCAGCCACGGAGTGTGCGCGCGGCTGGACGCGTATCCTTGGTGTTTTACTTGATGACGTAAGGCAGCAGACCGAGGAAACGGGCGCGCTTGATCGCCTGTGCGAGTTCGCGCTGTTTCTTGGCCGAAACCGCGGTGATACGGCTCGGTACGATCTTGCCACGCTCGGAGATGTAACGGCCGAGAAGGCGGACGTCCTTGTAATCGATCTTCGGGGCGGCATTGCCGGAAAACGGGCACGTCTTGCGGCGGCGGTGGAACGGACGGCGCGGCGCGGCGCCAGTGGTGACGATTTCTGCCATGGTTTGTTACTCCGGTTGCGCATCACGGGGCGGGCGGGGGCCACGGGGACGGTCCCCGCGATCGCCACGATCACCGCCGTCACGGGGCGGACGGGAACGGAAGGTGGAGCCGTCGCCACGGGGGCCACGGGGGCCGCCGCGACCACCAAAGCCACGTTCGTCGCGGTCGGATTTACGCATTTGCACCGACGGCTCGGTTTCATGCTCGCCAACGCGGATGGTCAGGAAGCGGATGACATCCGGGTTGAGGCCCATGCGACGCTCCATTTCCGCAACAGCGGCCGGGGAGGCATCGATGTTGAAGAAGGCGTAGTGGGCCTTGCGGTTTTTCTTGATTTTATAGGCGAGGTTTTTGAGGCCCCAGTATTCCTGCTTGGTGATCGTCCCCTGGCCTTCGGAGATGACGCCCTCGAATTCTTTCATCAGGGCTTCAACTTGGGCCTGGGTGACATCCTGGCGTGCCAGGAAGGTATGCTCGTAGAGCGGCATACGTTCAGCCTTTCATTTGTGTGTCACGTTCGGGGGTCCGATACGTGCCGCCCCTCCGGCGCAAAGCCCTGTTGAGCCGGGAAAGGCTCAAGACCAGTTCTCAAAGGAGAAGACACTGGGGGACGGGCGATTTCCGCCGCGCCGCGAACTGGCCTCAATCACCTCAACAGTCGCAAAGGTCTGTATTTGAGAAGATTTTGGCGCAAATTGGCGGCCCCCCGTTCAGCCTCCTACCGGAGCGGGTGGAATGGGAGGCTATACACGGGGTGGGCGCGGCTGGCAAGGCTGGTTGGCCGGGCTTGGTTGGTAGGGCTGGCGGAGAGCTTCGGGCCGGTGGTCTTTCGAGGCCATGCGGCATCCTGGCGTGGGTGGCGCAGCGGGGCGCCGCCGGCCGCACAGTCAGATGGCGGATATGGGGGGACATGCGGGCGCACAGGCGACCTTGAGGGGGCGGGGCCGGCGCGGCATCAGGCTTGGTGCCGGGCGTCGTACTGGCGCCGTGGCTGCGGGGCCTTCTGGACGGCTCTGTTTGGAGCAGATTGAGCATTTTCCCGGCTTCAGAAAAGGAGCTTCAGGAAAAAGTGATTGGGCCCAAGTGACGTTTCTACATCCTCATTTTGGTGGTAGAAGGACCTTGTGAAGGTCATGCTTATCGTGGCCTAATCGGCCCGCATTTGATTGTAAGGCGGCATGAGCGGTTGGGCTCGGGATTATCCGACTGAGGGAGGCTTTGACGATGTTTGCTGCATACACGGACGATACCATCTGGTCTGTTGAGGAAACGGAAGA
>JBKDZY010000238.1:0-4958 GCA_047971765.1 Hyphomicrobiaceae bacterium
TGGCGGGCGCATGTGGATTGGGGGCTGGGTGCGCGTTACCTGACGGGGGCGCCGGCCTCGTTCGTTGTCATGAGACTGATTGCCTTCATTCCCGACAAGGCTCTGGTCTATCTGGGGCTCGGGATCATCCCGTTCGCGGCCGCGCTGCTGCCTGCGCGGTTCTGGCCGCCGATCACCAGGCCCTGGGGGCCGCAGATGTGCGGCGCCTTGATCATGGTTCTGCAACTCATGGCCGGGGCGGCTGGGCACATCCTGGACATGTTCTTCCAGCGCAGTACGTTCGATCGGAAGGGCATCGTTGCCAACAAGGCGGTCTGCCAGACGGCGGCTCATCTCTACCGCATCCTTTATTTCGGTTCGTTTGCTCATGCATTCGATGTGCAACTCCCGGTCTGGCTGATTGGCCTGGGCCTTGGACTGGCCTTCGCAGGGACCAGCCTGGCCGCGCTCGTCCTGGAGCGCATGACGGAGGCGAACTTCCGCATCTGGAGCCGCAGGGTCGTGCATATCGTCGCCATAACCTTTCTGGTCCGGGGCCTGTGGCTCCTGTTGTTTCGATAGCCGAATCGCGTCGATGACATTTGCTGCGCTGCGATCTGCATTTGCCGCATCGCAGCATTGCGGCGGCGAGGGTGGCTGCTCGAAGCGAAACAAGCCATATAGGGAACAAGGACTTGGGCGACTGGTCACAGGGTGATCCAGGTCCAGAATGACCCGAAAACGGGCTTTCTAGAACATTGAGCAGAATGCTCAGGAGCTGATCATGACCGATATTGCACTTCGCATGCCGTCGGGCGCTGCCGGCGCAACCGACAAGCCTGCCATCCCGCATGGCATCAAGGCCGGTTTCGTCCGGATCGGTACGTTCTTCATGGATGCCCAGCGGCGTCGTGTGGAGCGTGAAGTTGCCCGCTATCTGGCGCTCAACGGCGGCATCATATCTGATGACGTCGAGCGCAAGCTGGTGAAGACCTTCATGTGTTGAGCGACTCCGGGGGCACCTGTCTCCAACTGATGAATTCATGGCCTGCAAACCGAGTTTGCAGGCCATTGCTTTTGGTTGGTCGCCCTTTTGCCGATTGGCCCCGCGGGAGCGGGCCGTTGCTACGCAAAATAGCGGTTCTCCAGCATGCAGTGGCAACCATTGTTGCCATTGACGAGCTGTGTCACGCGCAAGTCAGCGGCCAGGGAGCACAACGTGAAGGCATCCTCACGCGAGAGATTCTTGTGTTCGCACAGAAGCGCGATCATCTGGCGAAGGGCTTCCTTGGCAGCCTGGTCGAGGTCCGGATCGGTTGCCATGGTGATCTGATGGGTAGGCGTTTGCGCGCGCGGCCATTTGAGGGCAGCTCCCTTCTTCAGCGTGAACTTGAAGGTGCCTGTCAGCGCGGTCTCGATGGCCGTTACGCAGACTTCGCCGTCTCCTTGCGCGCCGTGGCCGTCACCGCATGAAAAATTGGCACCAGGCACATGGACCGGCAGGGTGAGGGTGGTTCCTGCCACCAGTTCCTTGTTGTCGAGATTTCCGCCGTGACGGTTTGGCGGAATGGATGAGACCATGCCCCAGGCCGACGGCGGGGCAACGCCCATCACGCCAAAGAATGGCCGGAGCGGAATTTCCGCGCCCCAGGACAACGTTGCCACCATGCGGCCCAGGTCCATGGGGATGTGGATGATGCGCACGCGGTCGAATTCGCCCGGCAAGGCACCGGAGAGCGGACGGATGGCGTTGTAGCCCCAGGGCTGACGGCATTCGATGGCCTGGATCTCGACCTCCAGGGCGTCGCCGGGCATCGCTCCCTTGATCGCGATGGGGCCGGTGAGGACATGGCCGGGCAATTTCCTCGGGACCTGGGCATGTATGGCTGCGAGTTCAGGAGGAGGAGTGAGGCCGGAACTGGCGGGCGGCATCACGTCGGGCCCGCCAGAGACGGTTTCGACGGTCACGCTGTCGCCGGGGTTGATCGTCAAGGCGGGGGGGACTTCGGCATCGAAATATCCCCAATGGACGGTGGCGGGGGAGGATTTCAACGTGTGATGGGCCATGGGTATCTCGCAGGACTGTCAAAGGTACGGGAACGGGAGGCGGCCGGTGTATGGGGCGCGGCGCGTTGGTGGCGAGCGTGACCTGCCGTGATCGTTGCGGCAAGGGGGATCTTATCTGGAATGTGTAGGGGGGGAGGATTGCGACGCTGCCCCGCGTGTCTTGTGGATTGTGCCGGGCGTGAAATTCGGATTTACCGGCAGCGCGGGTGCGCTTTCGGTGTGCAACGTGGTTTAACTGCTGGAGGCGGAGCGGAATGGCTGGCATCGAAAATCTGTTCGTCACGCAAGTCTATCGTGCGGAGCTGGGGCGCCGTGGGGCGGGGCAGCGGCTCAATGACGAGTTGAAGGCCACATGCCTGACAATTGCCGGCGACGATGAGGCCGGGCAACGCTGGTGCGAGGACAACGCCTATCGTGGCTATACGTCCTATGCCTCGCTCGATGATCTTGCGTGGCGTGCACCTGTGTTCGGCGAATTGCTGGACGAGATTGGACCGCATGTGGCGGATTTTGCCAAGGCCGTGGATTTCGATCTTGGCCGGCGCAAGCTGGTAGTGGACAGCATCTGGATCAACATCCTGGAGCCGGGCGGACACCATGCAGCGCATATCCATCCGCATTCGGTGGTGAGCGGCACCTACTACGTCGATATTCCGCCGGGTGCGAGCGCCATCCGCTTCGAGGATCCGCGGCTGGCGATGATGATGGCTGCACCGCCTCGCCGTCAGCGGGCCGCCCGGTCGTCGCAACCGTTTGTCACGGTTGCCCCGAAGGTCGGCACACTGCTGCTGTGGGAAAGCTGGCTCAGGCATGAGGTGACGGTGAACACGGCCGAGACCGAGCGCATTTCGGTAAGTTTCAACTATCGGGTGGAGTAGCATCGTCAATCGCCAGCGCAAACTCTAGCGAAGCTGTTGGGCCGATGCTTTACTGCGCACGATGAACGAGCCAAAGTCAAAAGCCCTCTCGGGCGAAGAGAGCATCATCCAGCAGTATCTGGAGCCGCTTGCAGCCGGGTTTCCGGGCGCATTCGGCCTCAAGGATGATTGTGCGGTCTTTTCTCCGTCACCCGGTCACGATGTCGTCCTGAAGACCGATCCCATTGCCGAGGGTATCCATTTTCTTCCCGACGATGATGCGGCTGATGTCGGCTGGAAGGCGCTGGCCGTCAACGTTTCCGATCTGGCGGCCAAGGGCGCCAGGCCGAGCGCCTATCTGATGGCGCTGAGCTTTCCCGAGGCGCCGACGCATGCCTGGATGGCCAGGTTTGCGGAGGGGCTGAAGGCCGCACAAGCGGCATTTGGCGTTCATCTCGTTGGCGGCGACACCGACAGGCGTCCCGGTCCATTGTCCATCTCGGTGACGGTTCTGGGGGAGGTGCCTGCGGGACGCATGGTGCGGCGTGGTGCTGCCCAGCCCGGAGACCGGATCTATGTCTCGGGGCAGCTCGGAGAGGCAGCTATCGGCCTGAGATTGCGGCTCGATGCGGGATTTGGCCAGGACGCAGGTGTTTCAGGGGAGGCTGCCCGCGCCGCCATGTCACGGTATGTGCGGCCCCAGCCGCGGCTTGCCCTGCGCGATGTGCTGTTGACCCATGCGCGCGCTGCCATGGATCTCTCCGATGGTTTGGCTAAGGATCTTGGCCGGATGGCTGCTGCCAGCGGCTGCGGGGCGCATGTCGAGTTGACGCGCCTGCCGGTCGGGGCCGCGGGTGCGGCGCTTCTTGCCAATGGCCAAGGCTGGGAGCTTGTTGCGGCCAATGGCGATGACTACGAAATCCTGGCCGCGGTTGCTCCCGAGCATGCGGCAGCCTTCGAGGAAGGCGCGGCCCGGGCCGGCGGTGAAGCTGATACGCCGTTCCAGGTCACCCATATCGGGGAGATGAGGCAGGACCGGACTGTCGTGCTGGCCATGCCTGATGGCGGTCAGTTTGTCCCCCCGCGTGCGGGCTGGGACCACTTCTGACTCTGTTCGAATCATCGGGCGGATTTGACGTGACCTGCGTTCAACATTAACTCACACAGTCAACAGACTGTGGCCACCAAGGGCGGTTCGTGTTGCATCACGGCATCTCTTGAGGCATGGTCGCGCGCGCGAATCCGGCCTTTTCGGGGCAGCGGACGATTTGCGCGTTATCCGCTGCTGTCCGCAACCATTGTCATTTTCGACCCAACAGGGGGAGCCAACTCCATGAGCACCGTGATGTGGGCCATCATTCTTGGCGGCCTGCTATCGATCGTCTACGGCGCCGTCACCATCCAATCGGTGATGTCGGCAGATGCCGGAAACGCCCGTATGCAGGAGATTGCCGGCAACATCCAGGAAGGCGCACAAGCCTACCTGACACGTCAATACACAACCATTGCCGTGGCAGGCATTCCGATTTTCATTCTGGTCGGGTTTCT
The DNA here is from genome assembly GCA_047971765.1 of Hyphomicrobiaceae bacterium. Lineage (GTDB taxonomy): Bacteria > Pseudomonadota > Alphaproteobacteria > Rhizobiales > Hyphomicrobiaceae. Next base: position 4,452 of record JBKDZY010000238.1, read on the forward strand.
GCTGGGTTGGCTCGTTGCCATCGGCTTCCTGATCGGCTCTGTCCTGTCGGGGCTCGCCGGTTTTGTCGGCATGCATGTCTCGGTCCGCGCCAATGTGCGCACGGCCCAGGCCTCGACGCACTCTCTTGGCGCCGGCTTGTCGATGGCGTTCAAGGCCGGTGCCGTGACGGGCATGCTCGTTGCCGGTCTGGCTCTCCTCGGCGTTGCCGTCTACTACGCGGTGTTGACCCATATCCTGGGGTACAATGCGACCAGCCGCACGGTCATCGACGCCCTGGTGGCGCTGGGCTTCGGCGCTTCGCTGATCTCCATCTTCGCCCGTCTCGGCGGTGGCATCTTCACGAAGGGCGCTGACGTGGGCGGCGACCTCGTCGGCAAGGTGGAAGCCGGCATCCCGGAAGACGATCCCCGGAACCCGGCAACGATTGCCGACAACGTCGGTGACAACGTCGGTGACTGCGCCGGCATGGCGGCCGACCTGTTCGAGACCTATGCGGTGAGCATCGT
>JBKDZY010000239.1:0-2077 GCA_047971765.1 Hyphomicrobiaceae bacterium
CAGGCGCACACTTGGCCGTTCGGAGCTTTCGCGAGCTTCGCGCAACTCCGGGGCAAAAGCCTCACGACCGGGTCGGAGCGTATTGTTGTCGTTTAAGCTATTCCGGCGCACAGGATTTTACGCCGCCATAGCCCTGACCACGGTGCTGGGGGAGGGGCTGGCTGGAGCACCCGCGTACGCCTTCGAACTGTTCGGCTATCACCTGTGGGGTGAGAGGCAAGACCCGAACGCCGACGTGATCGGCGAGCCGCAGCCATATTCCGTGGAATTCAATGTCGAAGGCGATGACGAGGATATCAAGTCAACGTTGGAGAATGCCTCGACGCTTGTTGCCGATGACGAAAAACCCGCTTCGGGTGCCGCCGGTCTTTTGGCCAAGGCGCGCGGCGATTATCGCAAGCTTCTGGCCACGCTCTATTCCGAAGGCCGCTATGGCGGGACAATCTCGATTACAGTGGATGGGCAAGAGGCGGCCGAGATGCCGCCGGATAGCGCCTTGTCCAGTCCGGCCAAGGTCGTTGTGACCGTTGATCCCGGTCCCGAGTTCACTTTCTCGAAGGCTGAAGTAGTCGATCAGACACCGCCGCCCACAGACCCCAAGGACGAGGTGAAGCTGCCGCAGGATATTGGCTATGCGGTGGGCGAAATTGCCAGATCCGGCACGATTTTGCAGGCAGAACGGCTGGCCGTGGAAGCCTGGCGCGAGCAGGGTCATGCAAAGGCCGCAGCAATTGAACGCCGCGTCGAGGCCGCTCATGACAGTGATACGGTTGAGGCGGCTGTTGGCGTTGAGCCAGGACCGCTGACCTATTATGGCGGGACCGAGGTCAAGGGCGCCGAGCGCATGGACCCGGCCTTCATTGCCTATATGGCGGGCCTGAAGCCGGGTGAGGAATTCGACCCGGATGATCTCGAACGGGCCAACAAGCGGCTGTCCCGGCTGGAGGTGTTTCGCGCGCTGCGCATAGAGGAAGGCGAGACGCTTGGACCAGGTTCCAGCCTGCCGATCATCATCAATGTGCAGGAGCGGCTGCCGCGCCGGTTTGGCGTGGGCGGAACCTATTCGACCATCGACGGTGCGGGCGTAGAAGCTTACTGGATGCACCGTAACCTGTTTGGAAAAGCTGAGCGGCTGCGGTTTGACGCCAAGGTGGGCGGGATTTCTTCGGTTGATCCGAATGATTTCATTTATCTTCTGGGCGCGACCTTCACCAAGCCGGGGGTGTTTACGCCGGATACGGATTTTATCGCTTCTCTCGTGGGCGAACGTGAGGTGCTGGATGCCTATACCAAGACCTCGGTGACCGGGCAGGCGGGCTTTACCCATATCTTCACCGACGAATTGTCAGCGCGGCTGTTTGGTGTCGTTTCCAAGTCGCGTTTCGAAGATGATGTTTTCGGCAAACGCGATTTCTTCACTGCCGGGCTGCTGGGCGGTGTGCGCTACGACAGCCGGGATAATCCCGCAGATGCCACACGCGGCATCTATCTGGATGGGGAACTTCAGCCATTCTACGAGATGGAGCAGGGCAATTTCGCTGCCCGCTTCCTTGGAGAGGCGCGGGCCTATCGCGGCTTCGGTCGAGATAACCGGCTTGTGCTGGCGGGCCGCGTGAAACTGGGCTCCATCGTTGGGGCGGAGATCGCCGACATGCCGCCGGACCAGCTTTTCTTTGCGGGTGGCGGTGGCTCGGTGCGTGGTTATGGCTACCGCACCATTGGCGTGCCTGCGATGGGTGTAAACGGACCAACTGTTATTGGTGGCCGCTCGCTTATAGAGGCGTCGGGCGAGGCGCGGTTCAAGGTGCGGGAGAATATCGGGCTGGTGGGCTTTGTGGATGCCGGTTATGTCGGCGAGGAGTCCTTTCCCGATTTCGACGAGGATCTGAAGCTCGGGGCGGGCGTGGGGCTGCGCTATTATACCGGACTTGGGCCGATCCGCGCCGATATTGCCGTGCCGCTCGACCCCGGCCCGGATGATCCGTCTTTCGCATTTTACATTGGCATAGGGCAGGCGTTCTGATGGTTGCCCTGACACGCATATGGACAATCCTGGCTGCTGTGCTTCTGGCTGCCC
>JBKDZY010000240.1:0-10456 GCA_047971765.1 Hyphomicrobiaceae bacterium
GAACTGGCCTGTCTGGATGTCGCGAAGCACGCGCTTCATCTCGGCGCGGGTCTCGTCGGTAATGATGCGCGGGCCGGACGCGTACTCGCCAAACTCGGCCGTGTTCGAGATCGAGTAGTTCATGTTGGCGATGCCGCCCTCATAGATGAGGTCAACGATCAGCTTCACCTCGTGCAGGCACTCGAAGTAGGCCATTTCCGGAGCGTAGCCCGCCTCGACCAGGGTTTCGTAGCCAGCCCGGATCAGCTCGACGAGACCGCCGCACAGCACGACCTGCTCGCCAAAGAGGTCGGTTTCGCACTCTTCCTTGAAAGTGGTCTCGATGATTCCGGCGCGGCCACCACCGATGGCGGAGGCGTAGGACAGGAACAGGTCATGGGCGTTGCCGGTCTTGTCCTGGTGGATGGCGATGAGGCACGGCACGCCGCCGCCGCGGACATACTCGGAGCGGACGGTGTGGCCAGGGCCCTTCGGGGCCACCATGCCAACGTCCATGTCGTCGCGTGGCTCGATCAGATTGAAATGAACGTTCAGGCCGTGGGCAAACATGATGGCAGAGCCCTGCTTCATGTTGTTGACCAGGTGGTCCTTGTAGATGTCCGCCTGCAACTCGTCCGGCGTGCACATCATCATGACGTCGGCCCACTTGGCGGCCTCGGCCACTTCCATCACCTGGAAACCGGCATCCTTGGCCTTCTTCACACCGGCCGAGGTCTTGCGCAACGCAATGGCCACGTCCTTGACGCCGGAATCACGCATGTTCTGGGCGTGTGCGTGGCCCTGGCTGCCGTATCCGATCACGGCAACCTTCTTCGACTTGATGAGGTTCACATCGGCATCGCGATCATAATAGACGCGCATGTTAGGCTTCCTTCCCTGGTTGAGACTAGGTCACCGGCCTCCTGCCGGCGTATTCTCCGCTCCGTAGAGCGCAAGAAACTGACGTGTCGCGAGCTTCGCATCTCGCGCGATCTGGGCCTCGGTCAACTTCAACGCATCGCCGAGCAGGAGCCTGATCTGGACATCACGTCCGACGAGGCCGAAAAATGTGCGGAAGGCCGTTTCCGTATCCTCAAAGGCGAGCAGCCCCGTGTCGCGCGCGGCGTCGAGCAGCGGCTTCAAGCGTTCGCCGATGGCGAAGCGGCCATTGGCAAGCACGATGCGGCCAAGGTTGCTTTTGTCGGACCCCGCATGGCCGATGGCCACCCGGTTGAGGGCGATCGACGTCCGCGAGGAGATCACCTTGAGCCAGGTGACACCGAAGGCTTCCAGGCTCGCGCGCAACGCCATGCCATCCAGATGGGCGCTGTCGTAGACCCCGGCCCCCACGTTCGACGCCTGCCATTGCACCGTCGCCGTCAACAGGCCATCGCGGTCGCCGAACCACTTGTAGAGCGTTTCCTTGGAGCAACTTGCGCGGCGGGCGACGGCCGACATGGTCAGGGCATTGTCACCTTCAGCAAGGAGCGCCAGCACCACGTCAAGCACCTCGCGCCGCCGGACACTGGGGTCCCGGCTGGCTCGTGTCCCCGTCTCCGTGGGCGCCGTATTGCTCACGCGTCTTGATCCTTACCGTCGCAATCTTGTGCGTACCGTACCGTACGTTACGGAGATTGTCGTACTTTAGCGACATGGACCTTGGCAAGCGAAATGACGAGTGAGAGGCCTTCAGGGTGCAGAACGGACGGCCATCACATCGGCGGCGAAGCGCTCGATGGTTTCCGGAGCGGTATCCCAGGCGCACATCAGGCGGCAGCCCGTTTCGCCAAGGAAGGTATAGAATTGCCATCCCCTGGCCCGCAGTCCAGCCTGCATCTCAACCGGCAAGACCGCGAAAACAGCATTTGCTTCAACGGGATGCAACAAGCGGACGCCATCCACCGCGGCCAGTTTCTGCCCCAGCAACCGCGCCATGGCATTGGCATGGCGGGCGTTGTCGAGCCAGGCACCGGTTTCCAGCATGGCCAGCCACGGCGCGGCGAGAAAGCGCATCTTGGACGCCAACTGCCCGGACTGCTTCACCCGCCATTTGAAATCACTGGCGAGACCGGGATCGAAAAAGACGACCGCCTCCCCTGCCCCGACCCCATTCTTGGTCAACCCGAACGACAGGACATCGACCCCGGCACGCCATGAGATGGCCGCCGGAGTGCACCCCAGATGAGCCAATGCATTCGCAAACCGGGCACCATCCATGTGGACCTTCAGGCCCTGCTGGCGGGCAACGCCGGCCAGCGCTTCGATTTCCGCCGGTTGATAGACCGTGCCCATCTCGGTGGACTGGGTCAGCGACAGCTCCCGGGCCTAGACTTGCTGGAATCCATCCAAGCGTCTTGCCAGCGTGGCCACCGCATCCGGCGTCAGCTTTCCGGATGGCGTATCCCCGACCAGGATCTTGCCTCCGCCCATGAAATACTCTGGCGCAGCCGCCTCGTCGGTATCTATGTGGCTCACCGCATGGGCAATGACAGCCTCATAGGGCCGGCAGAGCGCGGCCAGCGCCAGCGCATTGGCGGCCGTCCCGTTGAACACCAGAAAGACCTCACACGGGTGTTCGAAGACTTCACTCATCCTGGCCGCCAACGCCGCCGTCCACTGGTCGTCGCCATAGGACGGAACATGACCGCAGCTATTGGCCTCGACCAGGGCCTGCAGGGCGACCGGACACATGCCAGCCTGATTGTCAGACCCGAACTGCTGCATCGCCTACCTGCTCCGTACCGGCCAGATCTTGCGCACCACGGCAACGAGGGCTGGCAGAAACACAAGATCGCCGATCAGCGACGCCAGCAGCGCGACCGCACACACCCCGCCGAACAAGCGGAGCGACGGCAGATCAGAAAACACGGTGACGCCCAGTCCAAACGCCAGAACGACCGTTGTCAGGATGATCGCAGGCCCCACGAGAACCCGCGCCCGCCTGATGGCCGTCACAGTCTCGACGCCACTCCTCTCCTCCCGGTCCAGCCGGTTCAGGAAATGGATCAGCGCGTCCACACCGAGTCCGAAGATGATGATCAACGCAACCACACTCGCGAACTCGATGCCGAGCCCAAGCAGCCAAAGGCCGGCGCCTGTCGCGACAATCGGGAAGATGCCGGGCAGCAGGCTGATCACACCACTGGCCACCGAACGGAAGGCCAGGCCGATCAGGACGGCCACCGCCAGCAGCGCGATCGGCACACTCTCGAGCAGTTGCTTGATCATGCCCGAGCTGGAGCGCGCAGCAATGGCTGGCAGCCCCGTGACCGAGATCGTGAAATCGGGATTGGCGGCGCGAACCTTGTCGAGCGCATGATCGAGACGTTCGACAACCGGAAGGATCTCACTGGCATCGACATCGGGCAATCGCCCGGTCACGAGCACGGCCTTCTGATCCTTGGTGATGAAACGCCGAACGAGATGTTCAGGCAGCACACGCACATAACGCTGCACCGTCTCGATGCGGTTGTCGCCATTCTCGGCGAGCCAGCGCCGCAGGCTGTCCAGGGACCAGACATTTCCCAAACCGGCCTGCGTCGCCACAATGGAATGCACCTGCGAGATGACATCCATGACCTGCTTGTCGAAGAGCTTGTGGTCGCCCTTCCAGGTGATCATGACGTGGACCGGATTTGCGCCGGTCAACTTCTGATCGAGCTGGCCGGAGGCCTTCAGCGCCTGTTCGCGGTCGGGGACCTGGTCGGCCAACCTATAGCGCGGCTGCAGTTGCGTGTAGGCCGACCCCAGAACGGCGAACAGCAGCAGCCCCAGGATCGTCACCAGGAACGGCCGGTTGACCACGCGGTCGACGATGGCACCGACCACTTCCCCCAGCCAATCCATGGCGCGGTCGGAGGGAAGGCGCTCGTGGCTCAGCGAACCATCGTCGCGGATGATGAGAAGACCGGCCAGCGGCAAGACACCAAGCACCGCGGCATAGGAAATCAACGTTGCGATGGCGCCGGCAATGCCGAATGTGCGGATAAGCCCGGACTCGGACGTCATCAACGCGATGAACGAGATCATGGCCGTGGCATGCGCAAGCACACAGGCCGGCCCCACCACCCGAACGGCAAACTTCAGCGCCTCGAGGCGGCTGTCACCATGCCGCAGCCGGTCGCGGACGGCGGACACCATCTGCATGCTGTCCGAGAACCCCATGACCATGACCAGGGGCGTCATGACATTGAGGAACAGGTTCATCTTGAAGCCGAGCCACCCGAGCGTGCCCAGCGCCCACACGACCGCCACAACCGGGGGAACTGCCGCCAGCAGCATGAGCGAGATGCGCCGGAAGAATATGAGGGCGATACCGGCGCCGAACAGGAGCCCCAGGCCGTTGTAGACCATCTGGTCGCGCTCGACGGCATTGCGAATTTCAAGCTGCATCACCGGCGCGCCCGTCAAGCGGGCGTGCAGTCCGGATCCTGCAAGGTCCTTGTCCACGATGTCCTGGATACCGCCGATGATGGCGGCGGCACCCTGCCGTTTCACGACCTCCCGGTTGAGGGAGACGACCGCCAGCGCAAGCGTGCCATCGTTCGACAGGAATTTGCCGGACACGATCTCGTTGGTCCGGAGTCTCTGGATCATGGCGTCGTAGGCTGCGCCCTCGGGGATCTGATCGGGCACAACGGGTGCCGCGTAGCCCGCCGAATCGGGCTTGCCGCGCGCGGAGAACATGGACACCAGGCCGTTGATGCCGTCTGCAAGTTGCAGATCGACCATGGTGTCGCTCAGCACCTTGAGCTTGTCACGCTTGAGCAGGTCCTTCGATTCGACGACGACCAGCACGTCGTATTCGCTCGACGGAAAGAGCTTGTCGATCTGTTCGTAGGTCCGGAATTCCTTGGTGTTGGTGCGGAAGAGTTCCGAGAGGCTGTCATCGACACCGAGCCGGGTCAGCCCGACCACGGCCAATGCGCTGAGCACGATGACTGCCAATCCGGCAGCCCAGCGCGCCTTCAAGGTCTGCAGACCCAGCCGCTCGACACCGAGCGTCATGGCCAGTGTCCGCTCCGGCTCGCCTGCATCTGCCATTTGTTCTTGCCGCCTTGCTCGAGAATAACGTCGTCGCCAGCAATACCTGTCCCGCCGTGACCTTGCCTGGCGTAGCAAGCCTCCGGCCGACGGCACCGCAACCATCGCGTGACAGTGCCGAGTCGCTCACTCTAGTTCAAGATGTGAGGTGAATACTGTTAACCGAATGGAGGCGAAACCACAGCGCGGCGGATCGCCTCCCAGGTGACGCATCAGCGTTCGGCAAGCCTGGGGTCGAGAATGTCCCTAAGCCCGTCACCAAACAGGTTGAAGGCCATGACCGAGAAGCAGATGGCAAGTCCCGGAAACACGGCCAGCATGGGATGGGTTTCCATGTGGTCGCGGGCCGTCGCAAGATCAGCTCCCCAATCGGGCGTCGGAGGTGGTGTGCCGAGGCCCAGGAACGACAGCGCGGCGATGATCAGGATGGCAAAGCCCAGCCTTGTCGTGAGGACAACAATCAGCGGAGAAATGCAGTTCGGCAGGATCTGACGCAAGGCGATACTGATCGGACGCTCACCGATGACATGGGAGGATTCCACATACTCCTTCCGCGCCTCCACCAGTGCGGTGCCGCGCGACAAGCGGGCGACCTGGGGAATGAACGCGAACCCGAGCGCAAACACCAGGATGAAATCATTCCAGGTGCCTTCGAGCTTCCATTCACGGGCCACGGTCACGATCAGCAGGTAGAGCAGTAATCCTGGAAATGCCAGCAAACCATCCACAAGCCTCATGCTCAACGCATCGATCCGCCCCCCGTAGAACCCGGCCAGAATCCCGAACGGCACACCGATCAGCGTTCCGAACAGGACCGAGGCCACGGCAACGGCAACCGTCCGGCGTCCTCCATAGAGGATGCGCGAATAGATATCGCGCCCGAACTTGTCGGTGCCGAAATAGTGTTTGGAGCTGATCGGCGCCAGGCGCTCGCGATAGTTGGTCTTGATCGGATTGTGGGTCGCAATAACCGGGGTCAGCGCACAACACCCGAACACGAACACCAGCATGAGCGCGCCGACGGTTGCCGTCCGGCTCTTGCGCAGATTGCCCATGCCGTTGCGAACCGCATTGGCCATGCGCCGGTACTTGATCCGCCAGGGCGAGTCCTCACCCGCTATGAGGGTGTCGTGGCGCCGACGGGTGATTTCAACGGGTTGATCCATTGTCCGACCTTCCAGCTATTCCAGCGAGACGCGCGGATTGAGAACACGATAGAGAAGGTCCACCAGGAGATTGACCAGAACCACGATCACGCCCAGCACAAGAATACCGGCCTGGATCATCGGGAAATCACGCAACTGGATGGACTGATAGATGGCAAGGCCGATGCCGGGCCAGGCAAAGATTGCCTCGAGCACGACAGTGCCACCGAGAAGAGCCGCAAGCTGCAGGCCCGAGATCGTCACGGTCGGAATGAGCGCATTTCGCAGCGTGTACTTGTAGATCACCTTGCGCTCAGGCAGCCCGAGTGAGCGCGCGGTATCCACATAGTCCTTGCTGACCTCGTCGAGCATACTCGAGCGCGTCAGCCGGGTCGTGTAGGCCGCCTGCCGAAACCCGATCGCCAGCGCCGGCAGGATCAGATACTGGAGACTTCCCCAGAAATCGACGAACGGACTGACATAGCCCGACGTCGGCAGCCAGCCGAGATAGAGCGAGAAGAACAGCACGCTCAGAATGGCAAACCAGAATTCCGGAATGGAAATGCCGACCAAGGCCGTCACCTGGGCCAGATAATCGACGACCGTGTTTCGCTTGACGGCGGCGAGTGTCCCCAGCGGGATCGCAATCAGCATCGAGAGCCCAATCCCGACGAGGGCGAGATAGATGGTGGCGGGGATGCGCTCGATCAGCTCGACCTTCACCGGACGCCGGGTGACCAGGGATTTCCCGAATTCGCCATGCAGGACGCGATTGAGCCAGACCCCGTACTGCACATAGACGGGTTTATCGAGACCATATTCCTTCTCGAGCGCCTTGCGGACGGCGGGATCCTCGACCGCATCCTCACCTGCCAGCGTATCGATCACGTCGCCCGGCAGCGCGTGGACGAAACCGAACACCATGATCGACAGGATGAAGAGAACGGGAATGAGTTGCAGTAGGCGGTTCAGCGCATATATCAGCACGGCGGACACCCTTCACCAGCATCACCCACCCGTGGCGACATAACCGTCCGAGGACCGATCTCGCCGCGAGTTTCCTGCTCCCGCGCGGATTGCAGACAAACAGCCCGCGCGGGCAACTCTCGTCTTACGACTCGTCGAAATAGGCTGTCCGGATGCCGCCATGCGCAATGCTGAACGGCCCCGCGAACGCGGGCTTGTAGCCCTTCAGTTTCTTGGTGCCCGCCGACGTCAACGGCACCGCATGGGTATAGATGACGGGGCAATCGTCATTCACGATGCTCTCCACTTCGGTGTAGAGTTCGAGCCGCTTGGCCTTGTCGGTCTGGTTGCGCGCCTCGATGATGAGCTTGTCGGCCTTCTCGTTCTTGTAGCCCGTCCGCAACTGGGTTTCCGGCGAAGTGGAAAGGATGCCACGGGAGAACCAGCCATCCGGCTCGAAGCGGTAGCTCCAGGCGGTCGAATCGACCGAGAAATCGGCCTTCTTGTATTTCTGGCGCAGGACCGGGTTGTCGAAAATGTTGTTGGTCGCCTTGAACCCGACGTCCGTCAGCATGGCGTGCACGAGTTCACCCGACTGGCGCATGTACTCGTAGGTGTCGCGCGCCACCACCTCGATCTCGATACCCTTGGCGTTCAGCTTGCGCAGGATGGCTTTCGACTTCTCGGGATCGTATTCCTTCACATTCTTGATGCCCGGCATGTACCAGGGGCTGGCTTCACTGTAGTTGCCGTGGATCTTGTAGCCGAGCTCGTTGAAGATCGCCGCGTGGATGGCTTCGCGGTCAATGGCATGGGCGACGGCCTGCCGGAGGAGCTTCGAATCCGGGTGGCTCATCGCGAACGGGCCGGACTTGCAGTTCAGCATCATCATGGCCGTGCCGACCTGGGGAGCGGGCCAGGTGTTGTACTCGGCTCCGTATTCCTTCTTGAAGGCTGCGACGTCGGAATAGGCCATGTTCTCGATGAGATCGACCTCGCCGGCCCTCAACGCCGTAAGACGAACCTTGTCCTCCTTCTTGGGGTAGCCCTCGATGGCATCAAGGTATGGGAGGCGATTGCCGTCGGCATCGGTCTCGTAATAGTTCTCGAAGCGCACCATCTCCGTCTTGGCGTAGCGCTTCCAGCTCTTGAACTTGAAGGGGCCGCAACCGATCGGATGCGTATCGGCCTGGTCGGCACTGTCGGGCGCGATGAGGTTGCACGGATAGTAGATCACGTTGGCCGGGAAAACGCCGCTCTGGGCATTCAGGGTCACGCGAACGGTGGCCTTGTCCAGCACCTCGATCTTCTCGACTTCCTTCAATGCGGCCCGGGTGAAGGGGTGGCCGATTTTCGGATCGAGAATACGCTCGAAGTTCCATTTGACCGACTCGGCGTCGATGCTGCGGCCGTTGTGGTACTCCGTGCCCTTGCGCAGCTTGAAGGTATAGGTCTTGAGATCCTTCGATGCCTCCCAGGACTCGGCCACACCCGGGACGATTTCCATTTTCTCATTGATATCGAGCAGCCCCTGCGTGGTCGCCGCCATCGGGTTCGACACGTAGTAGACAGTGTTGCGCTGGGGATCGAGGCCACGTCCATCGACGCGCGTGGCAAATCGCAATGTACCGCCCCGCTTGGGTTTCGCCTTGGCCGAGGCTGCAATGCCAAGTGTGGACAGGCCCGCCGCGGCACCCGCGCCGACGACAAACTCTCTCCGGTTTACAGAAGGTCCCTTACGATCGGTCACGCGCATTCCTCCCAATTCTGTTACCCGCCCTCGAAAACCAAGGAGCGATGGCAGCTATGGCCTCATGATCATTCGGCCGCACCGTTGAAACAGAACCGCTCTTGCCGGCGGCTTGAAGATCTGCGCCGCCATTGCTCTTCACGGCCGGTCAACGCATCGAAACAGTATATGCCCGCATCGACACTTGACAACCCGCGGGTGAAACAGCCCACCTTGCTTCCGGACATCTCGCCAGCCACCGTTTCCGCCGCACAGCCGCGCGGGTGACGCGCTTTGATCATCGAACACTTGAATGTCGGAAGACTCATGGAACTGTTCTGGACACCTGCCTCCCCCTTCACGCGCAAAGTGTGCGTCGCAGCAAGAGAACTTGGTCTTTGGGAAAGGATCAAGGTTCGGCCAACGACATGGACGCTGGACTGGGGCTACACCACGCCGAAGTTCACGGCCGGCCTTGCGGAAGCCAATCCGGTGGCGCGCATTCCGACCTTGATCACGGACGAGGGCGTGCCGCTTGGCGATTCGACACTCATCTGCCTTCACCTGGAGGAAGCGGCCGCCCCGCGCTCGCTCATTCCCGCTGGCGCCGTGGCCCGTCAGCACATGTGGTCGCTCTATGGCGTGGCCGACGGCCTGCTCGAAGCACAGATCGCGATGCGCGCCGAACACCTGCGACCGGACGAGCACCGGTCCGAGAGTTTCCTGCAGAAGCAGCGGGACCGGATCACCCGTTGCCTCGACATGCTCGAAAACGAGGTGGACCATCTGGAAGGCCCGATCGACCTTGCCCAGATCACGACGGGCATCGCGCTTTCGTATCAGGACTGGCGGGACTGGCTAGACGATTTCCGGCCGGGCCATCCAAGGCTCGCCAAATGGTACGAGACGTTTTCCTCGCGCCCCGCCATGCAAGCGACAGAACCGGCAGAAACACCCACCGCGTAGGCTCGATATTTGGATTTGAAACCGGCTCCGGCAAACCCGGGGCCGGTTTTCTGTCAGTTCAATCGGAACACGGACCGACGATTGCATTCTCGAAACTCTTAACCGCCATTAATCCGCGTTAAATTTATACAAAAGGAAAACACGTCGTTTTTTTTCATTGATAGCAATACTTTATTTTCCAACTCCTGCAATAGTCCAAGGCATCGTCACATTCCCGCGGCGTGCCGCCAGCGCTGCCCCGGAATTTTGAGTTCATATCCTGGAGTACCACATGGCCCAGCCCGCGCATAAACTTGACGATGAGCTTTCGCCGGACGCACCCGAAACGGCGGCAACCGAAACCAGCGCCACCGAAACCAATGATCGTGCCTCTCCAGCCCTGGACCGCGAGAGCCAGATTGGCAAAGGCAAGCTGGATCTGGCCTCCGCGTTCCAGATCATCACCAGGGACTATGGTCGCTCCTACAATCAGGTGCTGGTTGAAATCGCGAGGCTGTCCTTTGGACCCGGAAAACTGAAAGTCGATGAATATCTCGATCTCGGTCTCTACAGTGAAGGGCCATTGAAGTCGGAGACGGGCACGTTTAGCGGCCTCGGTGGCATGCGCGGGATCTGGGAGCCTATCAAC
>JBKDZY010000241.1:0-13680 GCA_047971765.1 Hyphomicrobiaceae bacterium
GCAACGGTGGGTGCGCCGAAGGGACTTGGACCGGACTAGCATTCTCTCGATGGGGTTGGCGTTCTGCTTGCGGCGCGGCTGAAGTCCTTTACCGCGACCAGTCCGGAGGGAGCGCGCTCGACACTCGCAGATGCACGTGCTGCTGCGTCGCGCGGGCAGGCCGTGAGCCTTCATCTTCCAACAAACGTGCAGCTCTCCGAAATCGACGCGCCTGACGCCCCGTTGGCCGTCGCGGCCAAGCCGTCTGCGCCGCTGGAGCCGAGCGAGGCGTCCATCTCGGCTGCCGCAGCGGTGCTTGCCACAGCCAGGCGGCCGCTGATCGTGGCCGGGCTCGGGGCTTTCCGGGCTGGTGCGCGTTCCGCGATCGAGGCTCTGGCCGAACGTACGGGCGCCCTGCTGGTGACGACGGCGCGCGGCAAGGATCTTTTCGCGGGCAATCCGAAGTCTCTCGGCATCCTCGGCTCGTTCTCGCACTCTATCGCACGGCGAATGGCGGACCAGGCCGATTGCGTGGTGGTGTTCGGCGCCGGGCTCAATTTCCTGACGACGAGTTTCGGCACGGCGGTTCCGAAGGTTCCCTTGATCCAGGTGGATACCAACCGCGCCAATATCGGACGCTGGCTCAATGCCGATGTGGCTGTGGTGGGTGATGCGCGTCTTGCTGCCGATGCCCTGCGCAAGGCCATGCCGGAGCGTGCGCAGAAGGACAAACCCTTCCATGCGCCGGAGACCCTCAAGCTGATTGCCGACTTCAATCCGGCTGACGACTTCAAGCCGGAAAACACGGCGCGCACGCTCGACATGCGCACGCTGGCCATGGAACTGGACAAGGTGCTTCCGAAGAACCGCAACCTGGTGGTCGATGGCGGCAACTTCCTGGGGGTCGTGCCGTATCTGAGTGTGCCTGATCCCGGATGCTTCAAGATGATCGGTGATTTCGCCTCCATCGGCCTGTCGTTCGGGGCGGCGCTGGGCATGGCCAAGGCGCGGCCCGAGAAGACGACCGTGATGGTGGTTGGTGACGGCGGTTTCCTCATGACGATGGGGGATCTCGAAACTGTGGTGCGCGAGGACCTGCCGCTTGTCATCCTGGTGATGAACGACTGTGCCTATGGCGCCGAACTGCATTTCCTGAAGCTGCGCCAACAGCCGGTTGCCAAGTCGGTGTTTCCGGATGTCGACTTCGCGCCGATCGCGGCAGGCTTCGGGTTCGACGCGGACACCATCCGGACGCTCGAGGATCTTGCCCGTGTGGCGCCCAGGCTGAAAGCGCCGGATGGGCCGATCTTCCTCGACTGCAAGATCAATGCAGACGTGGCGGCGGCGTTCATGAGCGAGTTCGCGCATTTCGAGGGGCGCCACTGAGGCCATGCGCCAATCGTGGCCGTCAGGCCGGATCAAGACAGCAGGGAAGGACAACGCGAATGCCCGAGATGGGACTGAAGGACAAGGTTGCAATCGTGACGGGTGCGGGGTCCCGTGCGGAAGGCATCGGCAACGGGCGCGCGGCTGCCATTCTGCTGGCCCGGGAGGGCGCCAAGGTTCTGCTGCTCGATGCGACGCGGGAGCTGGCCGAGGCGACCAAGGCGATGATCGACAAGGAGGGCGGGACATCGTTGGTGTGCGCGGCCGACGTCACCGACAAGGCATCGTGCGCGGGAGCGGTGAAGGCCGCGGTCGATGCGTGGGGGCGTGTCGATGTGCTGGTCAACAACGTGGGCATCGGCGGTCCTGCCGGCAATGTCGTCGACACCGATCCGGACCAGTGGGATATGGCCTGGAAGGTGAACGTCAATTCGATGATGCTGATGTCGAAGTTCGCCATCCCGGAGATGCGCAGGCAGGGTGGCGGGTCGATCATCAATATCTCGTCGATCGACGGACTGAGGGGTGGCAATCCGAACGTGTTCTATTCGGCCTCCAAGGGTGCGGTCGTGAACATGACCCGCTCGATGGCGGCGCATCACGGACCGGAAGGGGTGCGGGTCAACTGTATCGCACCAGGGTACGTCTACACGCCGATGGTCTACGCCCAGGGCATGGAGGATGAACTCCGGGACGCGCGGCGGCGCAACAACCTGCTGCAGGTCGAAGGCACGGGCTGGGATATCGGCATGAATGTCGTCTATCTCGCTTCGGATCAGGCCCGCTGGGTGACGGGCGTCATCCTGTCCGTCGATGCCGGATCGATGGCGGGGACGGCCGGCAGCGTCACGCCGCAGCGTGCATTTGGCGATCCGCGTTGACATGACCACCATGGATGAGCGGACGAGGGAGGCGTTGCACCTATGAAGCGGGCCATCATCGTGGGGGCGTCACGAGGTATCGGCCTCGCCCTCGTGCGCGAGCAACTGAAGAAGGGCTGGCATGTGACGGCGACAGTCCGTTCGGCTGCGCCCGAGCTGGAGGCGCTGGTCCGGGACCATGATGGCCGGTGCGTGATCGAGCGTGTCGATATCACGGACGGGCCGCAGGTCAAGGCATTGGCCGGGCGCCTGCAGGGGCAGCAGTTCGACCTGTTGTTCCTCAATGCCGGCATCATGCGCGGGCGTGGGCTGAGCGTATCGGACATTCCGCAGTCTGAGATCGACGAGATCTTTCTCACCAATGCCGTAAGTCCCATCCGGGTGGCGGATGCCCTCGTCGGCATGGTCGCGGGTGGGGGCATGGTGGCGTTCATGTCGTCGATCCTGGGGTCGATTTCAACGAACGATGACGGTCGGGCCGAACTCTACCGCGCCAGCAAGGCGGCACTTAATTCCCTGATCAGGAGTTTTGCCGCTCGGCATGGGGACCGCGGCCTGACCATCCTGGCGCTGCATCCGGGAGTGGTGCGTACCGCCATGGGCGGGCCGACGGCTCCACTCGACATCGAGACCAGTGTGACGGGCCTCAGTGCGACCATCGACCAGCGGTGGGGTAAGCGTGGCACGGCGTTTGTCGACTACCGAAACGAGGTGATTGCCTGGTAGCCTGGCGGTGAGGTTGCAAGAGGCCTGCCTTTTCTTCCGCATTGCCAGGGGCTGGCGAGCGCCTGTCATGGGCGCGTCGCCTGGCCTGCCAATGATGGCAGGGTGGTGTCGCAGGTTGGCATGTGCGGCATGATCCGGCCGTGATAGGTTCGCGGCCGAACATGGATTACACAGCCGAGCCCCATGCAGAAGGTCAACACTCACAGACACGATTGGCAGTCCCGGATGGCGGAACTCGCGCGGAGCCGGGCCATTCCGGCTGTCGGACTGGTACTGATGATCCTGGCGTTTGCGGCATTCGGCGGGTTGTCGCCGATGTGGGCCGGCAGTGGGGTGCTGGTGGTCCTTGGGTGGTTCGGTCTGGGGTTTCGGGCTGGCGGCGATTGTGGGCATCTGGGGGAAGGATCTGCCCATGCGAGGCTCGGTGAGGGACGTGGCGAACTGATCCTCGACGCGCGGCAGGTCCTCGAGGCCTTTCCCGATGCCGCGCTGCTCCTCGATGGCAACCGGAACATCCTGGTGGCGAATGCGGCTGCCCGCGATGTCTTTCCAGTGAAGGACGGCGTGTATGTCTCCCAGGTGAGCCGCGCGCCGGAGCTGCTCGAAGCCATCGACAAGCTATTCGAGACCCGGCAGACGCAGACCTTCACCATGCGCCTTCTGGGGCCGGTCGAGCGCCATTTCGCGGGTACTGCCGCGCCGCTTGCGGAGCGGGGGCATAGGCCCGGCGGACCGGCTGCGATGATTGTGCTCAATGATCGCACGGAAGTTGATCAGCAGGCCCAGTTGCGTGCCGATTTCGTCGCTAACGCGAGCCACGAACTGCGCACGCCCCTGGCATCGCTCAAAGGGTTCGTCGAGACCCTGCGGGGGCCGGCAAAGGACGATGCGGGCGCGCGAGAGCAGTTTCTCGGCATCATGCAGGGGCAGGCTGACCGCATGGCGCGGCTGATCGACGATCTGCTGTCACTGTCACGAGTCGAGATGCGACAGCATGTTGCGCCGACTGGCAAAGTCGATCTCGTGTCCATCGCAAAGGAGGCGGTGTCCTCCCTTGCGAGCCTGGCGGACGAGGCCAAAGTCGCGTTGCAGGCAGATTTTCCGAATCAGCCCGTGATGGCTCTGGGAGATCACGGGGAGTTGATGCAGGTCGTACAGAATTTGCTGCAGAATGCGGTAAAATACGGTCGTGAAGGGGGATTTGCTCGCGTACGTGTCCAGGACGACGGCGATTGGTGCCGATTGGCCGTCTCAGACGATGGCGCCGGGATCGCGCCGCAGCACCTGCCGCGGTTGACGGAGCGCTTCTATCGGGTCAGCGCCAAGGAAAGCCGGGACAGAGGTGGCACGGGGCTCGGGTTGGCCATCGTGAAGCATATCGTCAACCGGCATCGAGGGGAGCTTCAGATCGAGTCGCGACCTGGGGAGGGGTCAACATTCACGGTTTTGCTGAGGCGTTCTGAATATTGATTTCAATCAATTATTTGACCTGTCACATAAGTTTCGTGACAAGTCGATAGAAGTTTCCTGTCAGCGCAGTTCCCTGGGGTTGGGCTGATCTTCCCAGGCGGTGTGCCCGGCCCTTTTGAATCTGGAGGCCACTCGCGTGGCGAAGTCCTGCCGTCAATACCAGCCCGGCATTCGGCCGGTTTGGCCCGGGAAAGCTTGTTGCGTATCTGGCTCGAGGGGCCTGGGCGAGGCTGGCGCGGGTGCGAGACGACGGTTTTGCCGGGGTGACGCGAGGCGGATTGAATGAACAGGATAGGGAGCTGCCGGATAGGCTGCGAAAAGGACACAAGGGATTATTAAGGCGAGAGCGGAGCGATTGCGAACATGCCGGCGTTCGGTCCGGTGCACTTCGGCCCGATTTTCCAATCATGACCACGACACATTCGATGCCAGGCTCTGAAGAGATCACGGGACGTGTCGGCCAGGGAGAGCAGACAAGATAATGACCAGCCATACCGTAAGAGCCTATGACGCGGAATTCGCCGAACTGGACCGGATCACCGCGGAAATGGGCGGGCTTGCCGAGATGCAACTCGCCAATGCCGTGGAGGCGCTCGAGAAGCGCGATCCGGAGCTGGCGGAAAAGGCGATCGCCACGGATTTCCGCATCGACACGCTCGAGAGCCAGCTCCAGGAGCGCGCGGTGGTGATGATCGCGAAGCGCCAGCCGATGGCCAACGACCTCAGGCACATCATGACCGTGTTGACGGTCGTGTCAGGTCTCGAGCGTGTGGGCGATCTTGCGAAGAACATCGCGAAACGTGCCCGTGCGATCGCCAGCGAAACACATCCGCGGCCGGTGATGGCAGGGATCGGGCATCTGGCTGAACTGGCGCATGGGCAGCTCAAGGATGTGCTCGATGCCTATAGCGCCCGGGACGAGGAGAAAGCCCTGGTGGTGTGGCGCAGCGACGCCAAGCTCGATGCCCTCTACAACAGCGTGTTCCGTGAACTTCTCAGCTACATGATGGAAGACCCCGCGAACGTCGGATTGTGCACGCACCTGCTCTTTGCGGCCAAGAATCTCGAACGGATCGGGGATCACGCGACCAACATCGCCGAGGGCGTCTATTATCTCGTGACTGGCGATCCGCTGAGCGAGGAGCGGCCCAAGGGCGACGATACCAGCACCATACTTTTCAACGAGCCTTCGGATTGATCTGATGCCGGTACGCATTCTTGTGGTCGAGGACGATACCGCACTTTCGACCTTGCTTCGCTATAATCTGGAGAGTGGTGGCTACGAGGTGACCGCTGTCACGTCAGCGGAAGACGGTGAACACCACCTTGCTGCATCGGCTTTCGATCTTGTCATTCTCGACTGGATGTTGCCGGAGATGTCCGGCATCGACCTGTGCGCACGGTTGCGCCGCATCGGCAACTACGCGACCGTTCCAATCCTGATGTTGACGGCGCGTGGCGAGGAAGCCGATCGCATTCGCGGCCTCAAGACCGGTGCCGACGATTACATGGTGAAGCCGTTCTCGGTGCCGGAGTTGATGGCGCGAGTCGCGGCGTTGCTGCGCCGGGCGTCGCCGGAGCGGGTGAGCGATACGTTGGCCAGCGGAGACATCACGCTCGATCGATCGGCGCACCGGGTCGTGCGTGGGCGCCGGGAGGTTTCGATGGGACCGACGGAATACCGGCTGCTCGAGGCGCTGCTCGAAAGCCGGGGGCGCGTGCTGTCGCGCGAGCAGCTCATTGATCGCGTGTGGGGGTCCGCCAGCGAGATCGACGACCGCACCGTGGATGTTCATATCGGGCGCCTGCGCAAGGCGCTGATCCGGGGCGCGGAAGCTGATCCTATCCGGACGGTACGCGGTGCGGGTTATGCCCTCAGCGCGGAGACGCCCTGATTACGAAAGGGATTTGCCTGGAAACAGGATCAAATGCGTCCATCGACGGCGGTTGCCGGCAGCAGCCACTTGATGTCGTAGACGATGCCTGGTCTCGATTTCGGCAACAGCGCATGAAGGCTACCAGCCTCGGCCAGCTCCCGGATGATGTCGTGGCCGACGGCAAGGACGATGCAATCGAACTGCTCGTCCGGCAGCGTGTTGACCAGCGCAAGGTCATGTTCGGCGGCTACCTCGCCTGGGTCGGCATAGGGATCGAAAATCGTTATTTCGTGCACGAATTCGCTGAGTTCCCGGACCAGATCGGCGACCTTGGTGTTGCGGATGTCGGGCACATTCTCCTTGAAGGTGAAGCCCATCACCAGGATGCGGGCATCGCCGATGGCCATCTTCCTGCGCAGCATGGTGGTGACGATATCGCGTGCGACCCAGTCCGCCATGCTGTCGTTGATGCGGCGGCCGGCGAGGATCATCTCCGGATGAAAGCCGATGGATTGCGCCTTGTGGGTCAAGTAGTAGGGGTCGACGCCGATGCAGTGTCCACCCACCAGGCCGGGGCGATAGTCGTGGAAATTCCACTTGCTGCCTGCGGCCTCCAGCACCTCCCTGGTGTCGAGCCCCATGCGCTTGAAAAGCTGGGCCAGTTCATTGATGAGCGCGATGTTGACGTCCCGCTGGATGTTCTCGATTACCTTGGCGGCCTCGGCCACGCGGATGGAGCTCGTCCGGTGGGTGCCGGCCTGGATGACCTTCGAATAGACGGCATTGACGAGGTCGGCCACTTCGGGGGTCGAGCCTGACGTGACCTTCAGGATGTCCGGCAGGCGATGCCTGCGGTCACCGGGGTTGATGCGCTCGGGGCTGTAGCCGGCAAAGAAATCGCGATTATAGGCGAGGCCCGATGCCTTCTCGATCAGTGGAATGCACACTTCCTCGGTGGCGCCGGGGTAGACGGTTGATTCGAAGACCACGATTGAGCCTGCGGTGATCACGCGGCCAACGGTGGCCGATGCCTTCTCCAGTGCCGTTAGGTCGGGCCGCCTGGCGGTGTCGATCGGGGTGGGTACGGTGACGATGAAGAAGTTGACGTCGCGAAGGCTCTCGGGATCGGACGAGAAGGTGAGCGTCCGGGCTGCCGCCAGTTCATCGGGTGTCACTTCGTTGGTGGTGTCGCGGCCTTCGCGCAGGGTTGCCACGCGCTTGTGGTCGATATCGAATCCCACGACGGGAAAATGACGTGCCATGTAGGCGGCCAGCGGTAGTCCCACATAGCCAAGTCCGATGATGCCGATCCGGATCTCGTCGAGCGACGGTCGTCCCATGATCCCTCCCCCTGTTCTGGTTCGTCGCTGCCGGCAGGCATGGACACCTGTCGCTCGCGCGCCAAGTGTATGGCGCGGGTGCGGCATGGCCTGGAAGACAAGACGCGCCGGGATCTTGTAGCCTTGTCCTTTCACATCGGCCAGTGCGGCCCGATGTGCGGCGCGAAGTTGTTATAGAGGTGTGGATATGGCAGGCGGACCACTCGAAGGCATCAGGGTCATTGATCAGACATCGGTGGTGGTCGGGCCGATCTGCACGCGCACGCTGGCGGACCAGGGGGCAGACGTCATCAAGGTGGAAGCGCCTGGTGGCGACCTGCTGCGCACCATGGCGCGCGGGGCCCGGAATCCGAGCATGTCCGGAAAATTCCTGCATTTCAACCGGAACAAGAGGTCGATTGCTCTCGACCTCAAGGCTGCGAAGGGAATGGAGGCGATGAAGCGCCTGATTGCGGGCGCCGATGTGTTCGTCAGCAATGTGCGACCGGGGGCGCTGGTGCGGGCCGGGCTCGATCATGCCAGTCTCGAAAGGCTCAATCCGCGGCTGATCCATTGCAGCATTCTGGCGTTTGGCAGGGGTGGCCGGTATTTCGACAAGCCGGCCTACGATCCGATCATCCAGAGTCTCTCCGGTGTCGCGGGGACGTTCGACAAGGCCATCGGTGAGCCTCGTTTCGTGCCGATGGTGATGACCGACCATGTGACCGGGTTGATCGCGGCACAGGCCATCGGGTTCGCGCTCTTTCACCGGGAGCGGACGGGCCGGGGGCAGGCCATCGACGTGCCGATGCTGGAGAACATGGCGTCGTTCGTGATGAGCGAGCACATGGCCGGGGAGACATTCGAGCCGCCGGCAGGGCCTGCCGGGGACAACAGGCTGGTCAGCCCCGACTACCGGCCGCTCGCCACCAAGGACGGCTACATTACGGCCGCGCCGAATACCAATGCCCAGGCCTTCGCCTTTTTCGATGTCATCGGGCGGCCGGAGTTGAAGGAGGATCCGCGGTTTTTGTCGGCGGCTGCGCGCAGTGCCAATGCCGATGCGTATTTCAAGGTGCGTGCGGCGGGCCTGCTGCAACGTACAACCGCGGAATGGCTCGAGATTTTCGAGAAGCTGCAGGTGCCGGCTGCCTGCTACAATACCATCGAGCAGGTCATGTCCGACCCGCATCTTGCCGATGTGGGCTTTTTCAGCCGGGAGCAGCATCCGAGCGAAGGCACGATCTGGCGGACACGGGTGCCCAATACCTTCCATGACGGGATGCGCTC
The DNA here is from genome assembly GCA_047971765.1 of Hyphomicrobiaceae bacterium. Taxonomy (GTDB): domain Bacteria; phylum Pseudomonadota; class Alphaproteobacteria; order Rhizobiales; family Hyphomicrobiaceae. The sequence goes on from JBKDZY010000241.1 coordinate 8,929, forward strand.
GGACGAGCTGTCCGCGCCCCGGCTCGGTGAACATACCCGGGATGTCCTGATGGAAGTGGGCTATTCGGCTGATGAGGTCGAGACCATGTTGGCCGAGCGTGCTGCCGTGGCGGCATCGCCGGGGTAGACCATGACAATCCCTGTCCTGGGTTTGGGAGGTGTGGTTGCACCTCATGAGAGGTGTCGCGTTCCGCCCGGTTCGATGGGGCGGCGAGACATGTCCTTGAGAGGGGAACTTGTCAGGGCTACAGGGGCCGCTTGCTCCCAACTTACAGTCTGCAAACGGATTTTTCGCCGAAGCAGCAATTGTTTTGCTGGTGCAACCTTTGTGTTTTTTGGCTGATTGGCCTGCTTCTCGCCGTAGGAGAAGCGGGTCAGGTGACGTGCCGGCGACCGGATCGGGCCAGGCCATTGCCTCCGGTTCTGGCCCTCAAGATTGCGAATGTGATACTAGCCAGCATTGGCGATTACCGTTATAAGCACCGCTCGGTATCCGCCGGCTCAATGGTGAAGCGAGCTCGGCGTCCAATTCTATTGGCAATTTGGATCTGGTCTGCGCTCATCGACGTGGCTGGCTTCAGGTGCTGAAAACGATGGCCGGTTTCACCGTGCCAAGGAGCTAGAGACACATGGCAGTTCCCAGGAAGAAAGTTTCCCGCATGAAGCGCGGGTTCCGCCGTTCGGCTGACGCGCTGAATGCGCCGTCGTTCGTCGAGGACAAGGACACCGGCAACCTGCGCCGTCCGCATCACATCGACCTGAAGTCGGGAAAATACCGCAACCGTCAGGTGCTGAAGGACGCGGAAGCGGGCGCCGAATAAGCGGTTTCGCGAGACGAAGCAGCGGGTTGCCCGGCTTTGCCATGGGGCACGGAGCGGTTCTGCGATCAGAGGCTGGCAAATTGCCGCTGCGCGCGTGAGACTTGGCATTCCGACACAATCGTCTGCTAACGCAGTATTCGTGTGAACGCTTGTGACTGCCGGGCCGCCAGGTGCAAACGCGGTAGCGGCTCCGGCCATATGGGGAGGGTTTGCAATGTCTCTTCGGGTTATCCCGCTCATTGTCATCGCTTTTATTGTATATAACGTCATCGTGCTTCTGGGCGGAGATGCCTCGACGGCCGATCAGATCCTGCGCAAGCCGCTGTTCTCCGTGCCGATGGTGAGTGGAGAGCAGTGGGTGTTCTCGTGGGGTGACCTGATCATCCTGCTGACGATGTGCCTGCTGTTCATCGAGCTGATCAAGTCCACCTATACCTCCAGCTCGCAGATGGTCGATCATGGCCTGTCGATGCTGGTGTTCATTGCCTGCCTCGTCGAGTTCCTGCTGGTCAAGAAGGCAACGTCGTCGGTCTTCTTTTTCATCATGATCGCAGCCTTGATCGACGTTGTGGCCGGTGCACTGATTGGCATCAGGACGGCGCGCCGGGACCTGAACTTTGGCGGTGGCGACTGAGGGGAGCTGATGATCCGCGGCAGCCGGTAAGTCGGCGAGCAATTAATGTGGATGCTGAAGTTCCGTATCGCCTGTAATTGCCGATGGCAGCCGATGTGGCGAGGTTGCCGGATGCATCATTCAACAGGGGTTCACTGCATCAACTGCGGTGAACCCTTTTTCTTTCAATGAGTTATCGTGTGTTCTCGAAGTCGCTGAGGGGGCTTTCCAGGCACAAGCGGTCGCGGCGCCGCTTTATCAGCATCGGTGAGCATTTCGGCTGGATGGTTCAGTCGTTATTAATGGATCTGATTTAGTTTGACCTTCGCCTTGCAGAATTTGGCAATGAGCGAGTTTGTTTCTGCCGTATTGAGGGGGCTTCTGGAGCCGTGTCGTCCACTGATGGGATGAAGTTCAGCGCGAAGCCATTTGTTGATGGGGCAAGCGAGCAGAACGAAGCGATGCCGGAGGTCTTCCAGGCGAGCGCGGATCTACCCGTTGAAAGTCAGGCGATAGATCTCGTCGGCATCCTTTCGTCCGTGCAGGAGACCGCCTACCGCTGGGACATCGTCAACGACCGCATCGACTGGGAAAGCAACGCCGTCGAGGTGCTCGGGGTTCGTGACATCAAGGCCATCTCCACTGCGTCCGATTTCAATTTCCTGGTTGCTCCGGAGCACATCCAGCGCCGGCAACAGATGATTGCCGAGATGCCGCCAACGGCGGCGCCGAATGGAGCCCACTACAGGGTTCAATATCGTTTCACCCCCGTTGGCCGGCGCAGCGATGTTGCGCTTTGGCTCGAGGACCATGGCCGCTGCTGGTTCGACGAGGACGGCCAGCCGGTCAGGGCGCGTGGCATCATCCGGGTGATCAACGAGCGCTACAAGGAAGAGCAGCGGCTGCTCTATCGGTCTGACCATGACGAGTTGACCGGCCAACTCAACCGTATCCGGCTGACCGACGCCTTGGGCGCGGTCGCGATGCGGGCGGGGCGCACAAATCAATCGTGTGCGTTCCTGATGGCGGCTGTGAACAATCTCGCGGTCATCAATGAGACGTTTGGTTTCGATGTTGGCGATGAGGTGATTGCGGCGGTTGCGCGGATCATCGGCAAGCATCTGCGCGGTGGTGACACCATCGGGCGGTATTCGTCGAACAAGTTCGGGATCATCCTCAACGATTGCGGCCCAGGCGCCATGCGCATTGCGGCGGAGCGCTTCATCAAGGCGGTGCGCGATGCCGCACTCGATGTTTCGGCCTGCCAGCTATCGGTCACGATTTCGGTTGGCGGGGTGCTGCTGCCGGATCATGCGCAGACCGCTCATGATGCGTTGAGCCATGCGCTGCAGGCCCTTGAGACGGCCAAATCCAGCCGCCAGGAAAGCATGGCCATCTATGAGCCGAGCGAAACGAAAGAATCTCTGCGCATGCGCAACATCCTGATTGCCGACGAGATCATCGACGCGCTTGACGCCAATCGCATGGTCATCGTGCTGCAGCCGGTTGTGTCGTCGAAGTCAGGTGAACCGGATTTCTACGAATGCCTCCTGCGGCTGGTCAGGCCGGACGGCACGCTGGTCTCGGCTGGCGAGTTCATCTCGGTGGCGGAGCAACTGGGGCTGTCGCGGCTGATCGACAAAAGGACCCTGGAGCTTTCGATCGAGATCCTGCGCCGCCATCCGGACATCCGGCTTTCGGTGAACGTCTCGAGTTTGACGGCCAGCGACCATGAATGGCTGCTGACGCTGCACCGGCTCACGGGGGGACGTCATCAACTGACACGGCGGTTGATTGTCGAGCTCACCGAGACGGCCGCCATTCACGACCTCGATCTCACGATGAATTTCGTCGACACGTTGAAGGAACTGGGCTGTCAGGTCGCCATCGACGATTTCGGCGCGGGCTACACGTCGTTCAAGAATCTCAAGATCCTGGACGTCGACATGGTCAAGATCGACGGATCGTTCGTCAAGAACCTGATCGAGGAACCAACGAACCGGGTCTTCATCAAGACGCTTGTGGAGATTGCCAATACGTTCAATCTCGAAACCGTTGCCGAGTGGGTGAGCGATGAAGAGACGGCGCGGATCTGCGTCGATTGCGGGATCACCCACATGCAGGGCTTCTATTTCGGAAAGCCGCTCCTGGAGAAGGATCTGCCGCAGCTTTCGAGCAGCCCCGGAGATGTCAGCCAGGTTGGATGATGTCCGCTTCGCCGGGACATCGAGCCGGGCGCCCTGACGTGCGACTGTCACGGTACCCCCGCTTTCCCGGGGGCGGTGATATTCTGTTATTCTCCCACAGCAGAGTGAATTGGCATTGCCAGCCGCATTGGCATGACTATTCTCCGGCATTCCGTAAAGGCCGTATGTCGCGGTCGTGCTGGCTTGCGTGGCGGCTCCGCGATGTTCCCATCTCGGGCGGGAGCATGGCTCGCCCAACGAGGAGATCTATTGCCGATGCCTGATCGTCGTTTCCGCACGGCAGTTCTGGCCGTTGTTGGCGCTGCGCTTGTTGCCTTGTTGGCGGGAGCCAGCGCTTCCCAGGCCCAGGTGGGGCCGGGGCCCGGCGGCCGGGCACCCTATGCCTCGCAACAGCAGCCACGCAACAAGGCCGGTCATTTCGACTATTATGCCCTGGTGCTCTCGTGGAGCCCCACGTTCTGCGCCACTCAGAGGCGCGGCGGTGACGATCCACAGTGCAATCCGCGTGGAGGGCGCAGTTATTCGTTCGTGCTCCATGGCGTCTGGCCGCAGTACAACAAGGGCTGGCCCCAGGATTGTCGAACGCAGTGGCGTCCTTTCGTGCCGCGGCCTGTGATCGAGAACATGCTAGACATCATGCCGAGCAAGAACCTCGTCATTCACGAGTACCGCAAGCATGGAACGTGTTCCGGCCTTGAACCGGCGGACTACTTCAAGTTCTCCCGGCGTCTCTATGACAAGGTGAAGATCCCGCCGCGCTACGTCGGCCCCAATGCGGCCTTCACGGTATCGCCGAGTGAGGTCATCCGGGATTTCACGTCAGTCAATCCGGGGATGCGCCCCGACAACATTGCGGTGGCCTGCGGCGGGCGCGGCAACCAGGTGCGCGAGATTCGGATCTGCTTCTCGCGGGAAGGCACGTTCCGCCGGTGCGGCGAGAACGAGGAGGCGCGGCGGTTGTGCCGGGCAAGCAAGATGTACGTTCCGCCTGCGCGGGCAGGTGGTTCCGGCAAGTCCGGAAGTAGACGCGGCAACTAGGCCAATTCGGGCAAAGCCTTGATCGGTCTGGCCTGCTTGCGCCCATGCGCCGTATCGGGCCAGGATCAAAACA
>JBKDZY010000242.1:0-1880 GCA_047971765.1 Hyphomicrobiaceae bacterium
GGCCCGAGGGCGATCCGCGTCGATATGCTCGAGCGTCTGGCCGACAGCATCCGTCCCTTGTTGGCCTGGCGGCCAAGCGAGGATCGTGTCAACCCGCCGCGCGGGTCAAGCGGTGACGGCGGGTTCATGGTGACGCCGGACATGATGTCGATCCTGGGGTGCTCGTCGGCCGAACTGTCGAGTGTCCTGGAGACGTTGGGCTTCCGGCCGGAGAAGAAGTCGGTCCCGAAACCGAAACCCCAGCCGGCAAGCGTGGATGCCGCCGCCATGGCGTTGTCCGCAGCCGTGGCGCTTGCTTCGGCCGGCGCCGGTGAGAGCACGCCGGAGGGAGCCGCTGGCGAGGAAAGCACCGCTACGGCTCCCATCGCAGCCGATGCCATGAGCGCGCAAACCGCACCGGACGAGGTCGTTGAAATCGAGGTCTGGCGTCCGCGCCGCCGGTTCCGTGATGACCGCCGCCCGCGCCATGGCGGTGGCCGGGGCGCGTCGGATCGGGGAGCCGCGCCGCAGGAGGGCGCCGACGAGCATCCCCACAACCAGCACCAGGGCCGCAGGGGCCGTCATGGCAACCGCGGGCGCGACCGCGGAGAGCAGGGCCACGGAGCGCCCCAGGCCAGGTCCAGGTCCGATCAGGGCGCCGGTGACGGTCAGCGCCAGCACGGTGGACGCCGCAACGACGAGCGCAATGACAGGAATGGCGGTGGCGATCGCCGGGACCGTCCGCGCGGCAATCGTGACCACCGGCGCGACGATCGTGGTGGTTCGCGTCCGCAGGTCCGGTCCGCGTCGCCGCAGCGCAAGGGCGGTGCAGATCCCGATTCACCGTTCGCGGCCCTGAGCGCCCTCAAGCAGCAGCTCGAGAAACAGGCGAAAGATCCAGCCTGAGCGCGCAGCAGTGATCCTCGCCGCAGACCCTTGCGGCGGGGCACAACCCGAGCAGGCGGGATGCGACGGGTGGTGGCTGGCGAGGCTCCGGAGATCAGGAACGGTGCATGCTCCCCATGCCTGACGATGACGAACAGCCGATGTCTTCCACGGCACACGCCGGTAACGGGCAGCAGCGCCTGGACAAATGGCTGTGGTTTGTTCGGATGGTCAAGACGCGCACCTTGGCGTCCGGTCTCGTCACCGGAGGACGGGTGCGCGTCAATCGTGAGAGGGTCACCAAGCCCAGCCATACGGTGCGCGTGGGCGACGTCGTCACGGTTTCGGTTGGGGCCCGCGTGCGTGTCCTGGAAATGCTCGCGCCAGGTGTAAGGCGCGGCCCGCCAACCGAAGCGCGCGAACTCTATCGTGATCTGACCCCGCCGTCGGCCCAGCATGAACGGGAAAGCCCGGGAGTGGGCATGACCGGTCAACGCGATAGTGGCGCCGGACGCCCGACCAAACGTGATCGCCGGCGCATTGATCGTCTCCACGGCAGCGACGGCGATCAGGATTAGCGTTTCCCGTTTCGGGTGGCGGCGCGATTCGCTGCCTCCGGGGCTCCGTAGGCGGCCATTTCACCAACAATTCACTGACATCGTAAATGCCACTTGTAGTTAACCCTGCGGTGAAGCAGTCGATTGCGACAAACTGGCGTTGTGCCATGGGGGTGCAATTCACTATGACTGCTGTCATGACGGTGCGCAGGTCTGTTTTGCGCCGGGTTGCGACGGGCAGCCACCTCGAGATCGCCGGCAGGTCACAGCCGGGAGGGAGGCGGTCGTCGTCCAGCTATGCGAAGCGGGCATGGGCAATTGCGGGAAGCAGCAAAGGAACCGGAACGGAACACATGACTTACGTCGTCACAGAGCAGTGCATCAAATGCAAATATACCGACTGCGTGGAGGTTTGCCCGGTCGATTGTTTCTATGAAGGCGCCAATATGCTCGTCATTC
>JBKDZY010000243.1:0-4515 GCA_047971765.1 Hyphomicrobiaceae bacterium
TACTGCACGTTCATCAGGCCGACGACACTGAGCGCCAGTGCCAGATCGCGTGTCTGCTTCTCAAGCCGCACCGAGATCGACCGGTCGAGCGAATGAGCCGGAAGCGAACAGGCTGAATCGCCGGAATGTATGCCCGCCTCCTCGATGTGCTCCATGATGCCGGCGATGAACGTATCCTTGCCGTCACACAGGCAATCGACATCCACTTCCACCGCATCCGAGAGGTAACGGTCGATCAACAGCGGACGCCGGGCCGACACAACCAGCTCCGAGTGCCCCTTGAGCGTTGCGTTCAGGCGCTGGATGTAGCGGTCGAGCTCCGTCGTATCCGCGACGATCTCCATGGCCCGGCCACCCAGCACGAACGACGGCCGGATGAGCACCGGGAAACCGATCTCGACCGCCACCCGCGCGGCTTCCTCCGGCGAACTCGCGATCCCGCTTTCCGGCTGCTTGAGGCCGAGCTTGTCGACGAGCGCCTTGAAGCGGTCGCGGTCTTCCGCCAGCTCGATGGCGGCCGGCGATGTTCCGAGAATCGGAACCCCGGCAGCGCCCAGTGCCTCCGCCAGCTTCAGCGGTGTCTGCCCGCCGAATTGCACGATGACCCCCTTCAACGTGCCCTTCGACTGTTCGACCTTGATGATCTCCAGCACGTCCTCGGCGGTCAGAGGTTCGAAATAGAGCCTGTCCGAGGTGTCGTAGTCGGTCGAAACCGTTTCCGGGTTGCAGTTGACCATGATGGTCTCGTAACCCGCATCCGAAAGCGCGAAGCAGGCATGACAGCAGCAATAGTCGAACTCGATACCCTGGCCGATCCGGTTCGGACCGCCGCCCAGGATGATGATCTTGTTGCGATCAGAGGGCGCGGCTTCAGAAACCGGCTCGTCGAACAGCCCGCGCTCATAGGTCGAATACATATAGGCGGTGGGCGAAGCGAACTCGGCCGCGCACGTGTCGATCCGCTTGAACACGGGATGCAGCCCCAGCGCGTGCCGCTTGGCCTGCACATCCTCCTCGCTGACACCGGCAAGATGCGCAAGGCGGGCATCCGAAAAGCCCATCGCCTTGAGCTGGCGCAGCGACTCGCGTGTATCCGGCAGGCCGTGCGCCCGGACCTTCTCCTCGACGTCGATGATTTCCTGCAGCCGCGTCAGGAACCACGGGTCGATCCGGCACGAGGCGTGGATCTGCTCATGATCGACACCAAGCCGCATGGCCTGCGCCACCTTCAGCAGCCGGTCCGGCGTCGGCCGCCCGAGGGCCGCGCGGATGACGTTCTTGTCGTCACCCTCGCCAAGTCCCTCGAACACGACGTCATCGAGCCCCGTGAGCCCCGACTCGAGCCCCCGCAGCGCCTTCTGCAGGCTCTCGGCAAACGTCCGGCCGATGGCCATGACCTCGCCGACCGATTTCATGGAGGTGGTGAGGGTTGGATCGGCGCCCGCGAATTTCTCGAAGGCGAACCGGGGAATCTTGGTGACCACATAGTCGATCGTGGGCTCGAAGGACGCTGGTGTAGCGCCGCCCGTGATATCGTTGTCGAGTTCGTCGAGCGTGTAGCCCACGGCAAGCCGCGCCGCCACCTTGGCAATGGGGAACCCCGTCGCCTTGGACGCCAGCGCAGATGACCGCGACACGCGCGGGTTCATCTCGATGACGACCAACCGGCCGTCCTCTGGATTGACTGCGAACTGCACGTTGGAGCCGCCGGTCTCCACCCCGATCTCGCGCAGCACCGCGATCGAGGCGTTGCGCATGATCTGGTATTCCTTGTCGGTCAGCGTGAGCGCCGGGGCGACCGTGATGGAATCGCCGGTATGCACGCCCATCGGATCGACGTTCTCGATCGAGCAGATGATGATGCAGTTGTCCGCGCGGTCGCGGACCACCTCCATCTCGTACTCCTTCCAGCCGAGAACCGACTCCTCCACCAGAACCTGCGTGGTCGGCGAGGCGTCGAGACCCCGCTCGATGATCTCAAAGAATTCCTCGCGGTTGTAGGCAACACCCCCACCCGTTCCGCCTAGCGTGAACGAGGGCCGGATGATGGCTGGCAAACCGACGTGCTCCAGCGCCTCCATGGCTTCCTGGCGGCTATGGGCCATCATCGAGCGTGGCGTCTCGAGCCCGATCCGCTGCATGGCATCGCGGAACAGCAACCTGTCCTCGGCCATGTCGATGGCCTCGGCCCGGGCGCCGATCATCTCGACCCCGAAGCGCGCCAGCGTGCCGTCCTTGGCGAGGCTAAGCGCGGTATTGAGCGCGGTCTGTCCACCCATGGTGGGCAGCAGCGCGTCGGGCCGCTCGGCCTCGATGATTTTCGCAACCACCTCGGGCGTGATCGGCTCGACATAGGTTGCGTCCGCCAGCTCCGGATCCGTCATGATGGTGGCCGGATTGGAGTTGACGAGGATGATCCGGTAGCCCTCGGCTCTCAAAGCCTTGCAGGCCTGCGTACCCGAATAGTCGAATTCGCAGGCTTGGCCGATCACGATCGGCCCGGCCCCGATGATGAGGATGGATTTGATGTCTGTGCGCCTTGGCATGAGGCCGCTTCATAGGGTAGCGCCGCAGGTTTGGCTATAGCCCTCGCGCGAGATAATCGCATGTCGCACCCCCGCCGGTGGATGAAATGTGCATTTTGACCTCATCCTCGCCACAACCACGGCCAATCACAGCCCCCCAACAGGACCAACATTCCGTTAACCACGTTCCGTATTCTGAGTTGTAGTTGCTCGGCTTGTTCTGACAACACGGGTCCCGGTTTCGGACAAAAAAGAACGAGGGGACCTTCATGCTACACGCCGTTACGGCGCGCGAGATCCGCCGTGCTTTGGCTACGGGAATGACCCTGGCCGGCATGGCACTGGCTGTCCTGGCTCCATCGGCCAGCCCGCTCGAAGCCAAGACGCCCGGCAAGAGATATTGCTATGGCGACGTCTGCCACCGTGTGCTGAACCTCAAGCAGACCATTGCAGAAATTGGAAAAATTCGCAGCTACTACGCGTCCCACTACGGCAACTGCGAAGACGACGACTACAATCCCTGCGGCCTCACCAGCTCGGGCGAGGAATACCGCCCGGACCGGCCCGACAGTGCCGCAAGTGCCATCCATCCGGACGGAACGGTCCTGCTGATTCGCAACCCCGCGAACGGCCTGACCGCACTGGTCCGCGTCAACAACTTCGGACCCTTCTGGGGCAACCGGAAACTGGACGTCTCGCGCGCCACTGCCAAGCGCCTCAGGTTCGTGGGCAAAGGCGTCGCCAAGCTCGACGTCATGGTGGTTCACGCGCCAACGGCTGCCGAGGCCCGATACAAGCGTTATCGCCGCTACGCCCCGGTTGCCGGCTTCGTCGGGGAGACCAAGAGTATCGAAAGCGCCTACCTGGATTTCCTCGACAAGCGGGAAAAAGCGCGCATCGCCCAGTTCATGGTACTCGCGTGCGGGCACAAAAGACCGAAGCGCATGCCGCGACTTCAGGCGCTCGACGTGACGTCGGTCCCGGACATCGAAACGACGGACAACACGCACACGCCGGAAGCCGCAACCAGGATTGTCTCGGCACGATAGATCCTGGCCGGGTTTGCGCGCCCATGCAGTCTCCAGGTGGCAGCGCACGCATTTCGGCGCCACATGCACCCCAAAAAGCAGAACGGGCTGCGACCATGCCGGATCGCAGCCCGTCCTCGTTTCTGCCGGGCCCACGTGACCCGGGCCGGTTACCGTCCCATCACGCCGCCGGCATCGCCGTTTCCACGAGACGCCCCCAGAACGAGATGCCCGCCGGAATGGCCTCGTCATTGAAGTCATAGGCCGGATGGTGCAACCCGCCCTTGGTATCGCCGATACCCATGAAGATGAAGGCGCCAGGGCGGGACTTCAGCATGAACGAGAAGTCTTCTCCGCCCATCAGCGGCGGGACATCCGTGCGGACCGCATCGTCGCCCGAAACGCCGCGAGCCACTTGGGCCGCGAATTCCGTCTGCTGCGGATGATTTTCCGTGACCGGATAGCCGCGGTTGTACTTGAGCGAGATCTTGGCCCCGTGCGTCGCCGCCAGCCCGTCACAGATCTCCTGGATCCGCTTCTGGACCAGACTACGGACACCATCCTCGAGGGTACGGACCGTTCCCTTGAGCGTGGCCGTCTGCGGGATGACATTGTTGGCCTCGCCCGCATGGAACTGCGTGACCGAGACCACCGCGCTTTTCAGCGGATCGACATTGCGCGCGACAATCGTCTGCATGGCTGCGTGGATCTGGCAGCCGACCGCCACCGGGTCGATGCTCAGGTGCGGCCGCGAGGCGTGGGCCCCGTGCCCCTCGATCTCGATGGCAAAGGTATCCGATGCCGCGAGCAGTGGACCCGGCCGCAGATAGAAGTGTCCGACAGGCAGGTGCGGCATGTTGTGGAGACCATAGACCTCCTGGATGCCGAAACGATCCATCATGCCGTCCTTCACCATGGCATCGCCGCCAGCGCCACCCTCCTCGGCCGGCTGGAAGATGACG
>JBKDZY010000244.1:0-4258 GCA_047971765.1 Hyphomicrobiaceae bacterium
ATTCATCTGGGACGCCGATTGCCCGGCGCCTCTAGCAACCAACCCGGGCAGCGAGCCGGATGCGCTCTGGCGGCCGGGTTGCCCCGTCCGCGCGTGCCGCCCCTATTTGGTCTTGCTCCCGGTGGGGTTTGCCCTGCCAGCGGCGTTACCGCAGCCGCGGTGCGCTCTTACCGCACCTTTTCACCCTTGCCTGGCCCGTACGTCCGAAGACGCACGATCCGACGGCGGTCTGGTTTCTGTGGCACTTTCCCTGAAGTCACCCTCGGCGGCCGTTAGCCGCCACCGTTCATCCATGGAGCCCGGACTTTCCTCCATCCCGCCCCTCTTGCGAGGGCCGGAACAGCGGCCGTCCAGCCGACTGGCACGGCGCGCATAATGGAGTTTGGCGGCCAAAGGTCAAGGGAGAGTGTCTTGCGCGAGCGCACATCGTAGCCGACGGGCCGAAGTTGCGGCCCGAGCGTTCCACCTGGACCTGAAACGCAATCAAATGGCCTAGGCCTTACGCCAGCGCATCGCGCCTGATGGTCATGCGGTAGATGAAGCGGTCTGCCGGATGCACGGAGACCGTCACCTCGACGAGCCGCCTGCCAGTCACGAAGAAGCGGCGCGTAAACTTGAGCGCGGGCTCGCCAACCTCGGCCTTGAGAAGGGCCGCCATCTCCTCGTCGAGGACGGTGGCCTCGATCTCCTGCTCGACTTCCACGATGGTTTCGCCAAAGTCCTGCTCAATGAGCGACCAGATGGCGGTGCGCAGTTCGCGCTTATCTGCAATCAGGGCCTGGTAGGCACCATCAAACACAACCTCGTTGAAACAATCCGGCCGCTCGCCGTCGTTGCCGTGGCGGATGCCAGCCACCCTGATCCACGGCGTCTTGGGGCGGGTTCCAATCGCTTCCGCCGACTTGCCGCGCACACCGATTTCCTCGACCGACAGCACTTCGAGGCGCGTCTGGGTGGCGTATTGCAGCAACTCGCCCAGCGACCGGATGGACTGGCTATAACTCGGCGCAGCTTCCTGAGTCTCGACGCGCGTCCCGACTCCCTTGCGGGCCGACACCAACCCCTGCATGCGCAGATGATGGATGGCCTGGCGAACGGTATAGCGAGACACAGAAAAGGCCTGGCCAAGCTCGGCCTCGGTCGGCAGCAGCGACCCAACGGGATAGGTACCGTTGGCAATCCTCTCGCCCAGGGTCTGCGCGAGCTGCACGTAAAGGGGTTGATTGGCTTCGCCGTCACCGCGCTTCAACGGATCTTCGATCGGCACATCCGGCCGTTGTCGCACATCCATAGCTCTCGTCATCCTAATAAAGCTCGCCACACTCCAAGCAGGAGTGGGCGACGATGAAGCAGCGTCCCAACGTTCCTCCTCCGAGTCGAACGGCGGGCGCCACGCACCGCATTTCTCGTTTCCGCCCCTCCGGCGGGTGTTGCTCAATGGCTGGTTTGCCAGCCCTTGGCCCATTTCGCGCTCTGGTCAGATGGTCCATCGCGCGCTAGAGCATGTCCGGACAATATACACAATCAGCGTCAGGACGGGAATCGGTGAATTCTGTAGAGCCAACCCACAACGCACAGTCCGTCTATCAGGCCAACCGGGTTAACGCCACCCCGGACAAAACCGGCAGTTCAGATAGTCGCAAAGCCGCGGGCGAAGGTAAAGGGCACAAGCCACTGTCGCCAGTGCCGTTGATCGCGCTGGTTACGCTGGTGACGACAGTGCAGGCCCTCGCGACTTTCGCGGTGCTGACGTTGTCCACGCTCGCAACCCTGGCCGCGCCACATTATGGCGTTGGCCCGGAGGCGATCGGATACCAGATCAGCCTCGTCTATGGCGGCGCGGCCCTGCTTTCGAGTGCGGCCGGCGTATATATCCGCCGTTACGGCGCCGCGCGCATGAGTGCCGTGTCGATGGCCATGAGTTGCATCGGTCTTGCCGGACTGGCCAGCGGCAGTCTCGTGCTTGGCGTGCTGGCCTCCATCGGGATCGGCTTTTCCTATGGGCTCACCAACCCGGCGGCCTCGCACCTGCTGTATCGCTTTTCGCCGGCCAAATGGCAGAACCTGATCTTCTCGCTGAAGCAGACCGGCGTGCCCATAGGCGGGTTGCTGGCGGCGTTGATCCTGCCACGCATCGCGGAGGTGCACGGCTGGCAGATCGCGGCCCTGAGCGGTGCTGCCCTGGCGGCCGCACTTGCGGTGACGCTGTTGGTGGTGAGCCTTGCCACCGACGACGACAAGGACCCGGCGGCGGCGGTGAGTACCGGCAGCATGCTGGCCGGCCTAAAACTCGTGACCTCGTCGCCCGCCCTGCGGGGGTTGTCGCTGATGGGACTGGGCTATTCATCCACACAACTGTGCCTCTTCGCGTTCCTGATCACGATGCTGGTGAAGGAGCTTGGCTGGTCGCTGGTGGCGGCGGGGACGGCGGCAAGCCTGATGCAGATCGGCGGCGTGATCGGCCGTATTGCGTGGAGCGTGTTCGCCGACTGGCTGGGAGAGGGGCGCGGGCCCGGCGTGCTGGTCGCCATCGGCGTGCTCTCGGCGGCAACCGGTCTGTGCATGACGATCACCTCGCCGCACTGGCCGATATGGCTCACCAGTGCGCTGGTCTTCAGTCTCGGGTTCTGCCTGGTCGGATGGAACGGCCTGTGGCTGGCCGAAGTGGCGCGGGCCGCGGGCCCCGGCCAGGTCGGTGTCGCGACTGGCGGCGTGCTGGTGTTCGCTTTTGCAGGCATCGTGTTCGGGCCCGCCGTTTTCGCGACCGTCTACAAGTGGATCGGCAGCTATGCCATTACCTTCGGCGTGTTCAGCCTGAACTCGATTTTTGGCGCCTGCGCGCTGGCTTGGAGCCGACCGCGGGGGAGCCGACCGCGCGCCTCACGGCCTTCCCCCTGAGTGGAGCAGGCGGGTGGCCGGCTTCAGCGTGGCGGCAAACGCAGGCTCTGCCCCTGCCTGATCAGGTCCGACGACAGGCCATTGGCCTGCTTGAGATCAGCCACTGAGACACCGTAGCGCCGGGAGAGAGCCGACAAGGTGTCGCCGCGCGCCACGACAATATCTCCTGACCCCGGGGGGATCGTCCCCCGGACCAATGCCTGGCTGGCGGAGGCTGTCCGTTTCGTGTGCCGTCCCCTGCGGGCCGCAGTCCGGCGTGACCTGTGCTCGGTGGTTTCCCAGGTCTCGAGCCCCACGAAGGCTTGTGACGGCCGCATGGTGGGGATGTGATAGGGCTGACTGCGCACTGTCGGGTCGGCGGCTTCGCTCAACTGAGGCATGGGAACAGCATTTCGCACGGTTTCCCAGCGAGGCTGAGGCGAACCGAGACTTGATGTCGTTTCGCTGGCGGCGCTGCAGCCGGCCATCAGCACACCCAGGCCGATGCCAAGAAGCACGCAGGTTTGCCGTCGAGACCCGGCGAAAACCCCTGCTGGAAATATAGCGGCCATCAGAACATCCGTTGCAAGTTTGCTACAGGGAAGTTGGCGCCAACATGTTTAATGAAACCTTAACTCGAGCAGAATGGCCTGCCTTCGGAGGCCAATACCGTCTACCTTTCGGTGCAAATTTACAGCACTCGACGGCGTATTGTCGCTGAAATGCAATTTGAGCGGGCAACCTGTGGTCCGAATGGCGCAGAGACATCTATTTCCAAGGACCAAGACTGCGCGGGCTGCGTCAGGCTGGAAATTGACTTTGACTGGCCCATGATGTTTCCCCATGCTCCTTTCGATACGCGACGCGCGACTGGGGCAATCTGAAATCGGACACAGAACCGCCGAGGCCTGTTGAGCGCAGTCTCACCATGCGGCCCCATCAACGGTCTCAACGGACATCACAGAATGCGCCGCACCTATTCCCCGGTCCTGCTCGCCAATGTGCCCGAAGCCCGGGCGCGCGCGTTCGTCGTGCTGTTCACGTTCGATGCGATCGCGCGGTCCATCCTGATTTCGGTGGTTCCACTCAAGGCCTATGACGTGCTGGGCGCTGCCCAGCTCGTGAGCCTCGTCTATTTCGGCGCCGCCATCGTCGGGCTGTCGAGCAACCTCACCGTTCCGCTGCTGCTGAGGCGGCTGCCGCGCCGCGCGGTGCTGACGGCGGGCGCGCTTGCACAGATCGCGAGTGTGGTGCTGCTCACGATGCCGTCGGCACCAGCCATCGTGGCTGGCCTCGCACTTCAATCCATGGCGATGGCGATGCTGGACGTGGCCATCAACCTCTACATGCTGGACCACATTCCCCGGCGCGAACTCAACAC